>JBEGTN010000486.1:0-4391 GCA_041179405.1 Verrucomicrobiota bacterium | reverse complement strand
GGCGGCGTCAAGCTATCCGCTCGGGCGGCGCTGCGCGCCGGGTGAAGATAAAAGATTAAGGTGAAGGGGTTCGGATGTTCTGAAGCAGAGGGACGAGGGGTGGCATTGAGGGGCAAGTCAGGACGGTTCGGACGAGAATTAGAACGATAGCCGAATTTCGGAGACGGAGGATTGGCCGCGAGAGAACGCAAAGATCGCAAAGAATATTCAGAAGGCGTGGGATTTCTTTGCGCTCTTTGCGTTCTTTCGCGGCTAAAATTCGGTAGTCGTCGTCGGTTTGAAGCAACCAGGAGATTCTAATCAGGCCGCCGCTTGGAGGGTGGGGCGTGACCGCTGGGCGCGCCGGCTTGGATTGCGAATCTCCCAGTTTCTTCGCGGCGGTCCCGGCGGTCCCGCCCTACCTCGGAATGCCTTAAACGGCGTAGCAGTGCGGGCAGCTCTTTTCGTAGACGTAACGTGGGTCGGCCTGCTCGGCGACGGTGAGGGGTTGCTGGCAAACCCAGCAGAGCACGGCTCCGGTGGGCTTGAGCGCGGGGTCCACGCCGACGCGGCGGTCGAAGACGAAGCACTCGCCGTCGTAGTGCGCGCCGCCGACTTCCTCGAAATATTTCAAAATGCCGCCGTCGAGTTGGAACACGTTTTCAAAGCCCTCGCGCTCCATGAAGGGGCCGGCCTTCTCGCAGCGGATGCCGCCGGTGCAAAACATGACGAGGGGTTGCGACTTGAGCGCGGGCGGGAGTTTGCGCACGGCCTCGGGGAAATCGCGAAAATGGTCGATGCCGGCGGGCACGGCGCCGGCAAAGGTGCCGAGGCGGATTTCGTAGTCGTTGCGGGTATCGAGCAGGGTGAGCGGGCGACCTTCGTCGAGCCACTGCTTGAGCGTGGCGGGCGCGAGCTTCGGCGAGGGTTTGCGGGCGGGGTCGATGCCTTCGACGCCGAAGGCGATGATCTCTTTTTTGATCTTCACCAACATGCGATTAAAGGGCTGGTCGGCGCTGAGGCTTTCTTTGGGCGCGAGGTCGGCGAGGCCTGGGAGAGTGTGGAGCTCGACGAGGAAGCGGTCCATGGCGGGGCGCTCGCCGGCGACGAAGAGGTTGATGCCCTCGGGACTGAGCAGGATGGTGCCGCGCAGGGATTCATCGCGGCAGAAGTCGGTCAGGCGCGCACGCAGGGCCGGCAGCTCGTCGAGCGGGGTGAAGCGGTAGGCGGAGAAATTGACGAAATCCGGCATGGTGAGGCTTGTGTCCTGCCTTTTGCGGGGGCGGATGCCGACAAAATTGTTTCGAGGCGGAGTGAGGTGGCACAGACATTCCTGTCTGTGTGTCTGGAGTTTTCCCCCGTCTCGCTGAACACAGGCAGGAATGCCTGTGCCACATTCCGGAGGCGCTCCCCGCTACGCTGAGGTGCGGAATTACAAAGCGAGGACAGCATGCGGCCTTGTATGCAAACGGGGAGCGATAGAGATTTGGCTGATGGGTAACATTTTCCGCTCACGCAGGGCATGGCTACGATTCATTATGATCGTTGTCCCGGTCGCGTGTTCGGGAGGAGGCCGGCTGGCGGCGGCGGAGGCGCAGGGAGAGCGAGTGGTGTTGCAGTTAAAGTGGACGCATCAGTTTCAGTTCGCCGGCTACTACGCGGCAGTCCAGCAGGGCTACTATCGGGATGCGGGGCTGGATGTCGCGCTGGTGGAGGCGCAGCCGGGGCGCGATCCGGTGAGCGAGGTGATCGAGGGCCGCGCGGACTTCGGCGTCGGGACCTCGGAGCTGGTGATGCTGCGAGCGCAGGGAAAGCCGGTGGTGGTGCTGGCGGCGGTGTTCCAGCACTCGCCGCTGGTGCTGCTCGCGACCGGGCGGGCGGCGGATCAGGACCTGCAAAGTTTGCACGACAAGCCGATGATGATCGAGCCGCAGTCGGCCGAGTTGTTCGCTTATTTTCGTAACGAAGGAGTTGATACGAAAAAACTGCGGATCGAGCACCATACGTTCAGCGTGGACGATCTGGTGTCGGGGCGGGTGGCGGCGATGTCGGCCTACAGCACGGACGAGCCGTTTTTGCTCCAGAAGGCGAAGGTGCCCTACACGCTCCACTCGCCGAGGGCGGGCGGCATTGATTTCTACGGTGACAACTTGTTTACCACCGAGGCGCAGGTGCGTGAGCATCCGGAGCGGGTGCGGGCGTTTCGCGCGGCGTCCTTGAAGGGCTGGGACTACGCGCTGGCGCATCCGCAGGAGATCATCGACTTGATCCGGCGCGAGCATCCGGACCGCAAATCGCGCGAGCATCTTGAGTTCGAGGCGGAGCGGACCATCCAGTTGATGCATCCCGGGCTGATCGAGGTGGGGCACATGAATCCCGGGCGCTGGCGGCATATCGCGGAAACGTATGCTGAGTTCGGCATGGTGCCGAGGGGCTTTCCGGTCGAGACCATGCTTTACGATTCAGATCCGCGTCCGGATTTGCAGTGGGTTTACTGGACTCTTGGCGGGGCGGCGGTGACCACGCTCGTGCTGGCCTGCTGGCTGGCCCCACTGGTGCAGTATAACCGGCGGCTGACGCGCAGCGAAAAACAGTATCGCGAGCTGGCGGAGCGGGCGCCGTTCCCGGTCACGATCAGCGACGTGGAGAACGGAGGCCTTGTTTTTGCCAACGGGCTGGCGGGAGAAATGTTGAGAATGCCGCCGGCGGAGCTGATGCGGCACCGGGCGGAGGAGTTTTACAACGAGCCCTTGAAGCGCGGGGAGTTGCTGGACCGGTTGGGGCGCGAAGAGACGGTCTCCGACCAGGAGCTGCGTCTGCGGGATAGCAAGGGCGGCCTGATCTGGGTGTTGTTGTCCGCATCGCTGATCGAGTTTGGCGGAAGGCGCGGGCTGGTGGCGGCGTTCCAGGACATCACGCAACGCCGGGAGATGGAGGGGGAATTGCGCAGGGCGAAGGACGAGGCGGAGGCGTCGAATGCGGCCCGCAACCGCTACCTCGCGATGATGGCGCACGACATCCGCACGCCGATGAACGGCATCATCGGAATGACCGAACTCATGCTTTCGGACACGGACCGTCCGCTGACGGAAGAGCAGCGGGAGAACATGGGCCTGGTGCGGGTGGCGGCAAAGAGCCTGCTGGAGTTGGTGAACGAGTTGCTGGACTGGTCGCAGTTGGAGGCGGGGGCGATGAAGGTTGAGGATGCGCCGGTGCATCTGCGCGAGTATCTGGAGCCGCTGGTGGGACTGTTCCGGCCGGCGGCGGAGGCCAAGGGCGTGGTCATGCGGTTGCGACTGGAGGAGGATGTGCCCGAGATGGTGTGGACGGATCCGTTGCGCTTGAGGCAGATCCTTTCGAACCTGCTTTCCAACGCGGTGAAGTTCACCGCGAGCGGATCTGTCGAGGTGGGGGTGACCGTGCTGCCGGGTGAAGTGGCGAAGGACGGCGCGGGGTCGCGACGGCTGAGGTTCAGTGTTGCCGACTCCGGGCCGGGCATACCGGCGGAGGCGCAAGCGAGATTGTTTTCCGCCTACGCGCAGGCGGACGCTTCGGTGGCGCGGCGCTACGGCGGATCGGGGCTGGGGCTCTCGATCAGCCGGCAGCTCGCGCGCTTACTCGGCGGCGACATCACTCTGGAGAGCAGGGTGGGCGCGGGCAGTCGCTTCACGGTCGAAATCGCGGTGCGGGTGGACGGTGCGGTGGTGTGAGGGCGGCGAATGGGCTGCGGAAGCCGCCAGTTGAAGGGAGAAGATTAAGTTTAAGGACGAAATCTGCGCCGGCGGACGCAGGACTGAACGGGGCGCGGCGCGCTCCTCGCTACGGGAAAGAGGTCACGCTCAGGCGAGGCGTTCGGCGATGGCGACGGCCTTGAAAAGGGCGGAGGCCTTGTTGATGGTCTCTTGAAACTCGCTCTCCGGCACGCTGTCGGCCACGACGCCGGCGCCGGCTTGGATGTGGATGACGCCGTCTTTGATGAGGGAGGTGCGCAGCATGATGCAGGTGTCGCTGTTGCCATCGTAGCCGAAGTAGCCGAGGGCGCCGGCGTAGAAGCCGCGCTGGATGGGCTCGGTTTTCGCGATGATCTGCATGGCGCGGATCTTGGGCGCGCCGCTGACCGTGCCGGCGGGGAAGGTGGCGCGCATGAGGTCGAAGGCGTTTTTGTCGGGCGCGATCCGGCCCTCGACCTGTGAAACGATGTGCATGACGTGCGAGTAGCGTTCGATGATGAAGCTTTCCGGCACGGTGACGGAGCCGTATTGGCAGACGCGGCCGATGTCGTTGCGCGCGAGGTCCACGAGCATGAGGTGCTCGGCGAGCTCCTTTTCGTCGGCGAGGAGCTCTTTTTCGAGGGCGGCGTCCTCGGCGGGCGTCGCGCCGCGTTTGCGCGTGCCGGCGATGGGGCGGATTTC
>JBEGTN010000485.1:0-2783 GCA_041179405.1 Verrucomicrobiota bacterium | reverse complement strand
TGTAGCCAAACGACTGGCCGGCCGCCACCGTGGTGGCGCTCACCAATAGATTGAGCGGCGTTGCCATGGCTTACTTGGCTTTCGGATCGACAGGCGCCGGCTTGGTGGCGATGGGAGCAATGGTCTTGCCGCCGAGCACGGCGAACAACTTGGATTTTTCCTCATCGCTCAGGCTGCCGAGGGCGGCGAGCACGGACGCGGCGTCATTGACGACCGGCGCGGGTGGCTCGAACTTGGTGTCGAGGCCGGCCAGGTTGCTGGTCGCCTTGGGCAATTTGCCCTGGGCTTCCTTGGCTTCGTCGTCCATGGCTTCCCACCGGCGACTGATGCTGTTAAGCGGCAGATCGCTGGGGAAATCCACCACTCGCGGATTTGACATGGTGATCGGGCTTCCGTCCTCATGCGTCAC
This sequence comes from Verrucomicrobiota bacterium, assembly GCA_041179405.1. GTDB lineage: Bacteria > Verrucomicrobiota > Verrucomicrobiia > Opitutales > Opitutaceae > IMCC26134_A. The sequence goes on along the minus strand of JBEGTN010000485.1, from coordinate 2,374 downwards.
GCTGGTGGCGAGCGTCTTGGTGTAACGCGTATCGCCGTCGTCGATGACGGTGGGCAGGTTGAGGAATGCGTTGGCGAACAACTTGAAGCGCATGGGGAACCTCGTGGTGGGTCGTGGTGGCTTTCGACGCCAAAACCCTGGCACCACCACAGCGCCAGAGTCTTGGGTCCGTCACCCGGCAGGGCCGGGGAGGATTACGGCGTCTGGAGCGCTTGATCGTCGCGGCACACGCACAGCGTGGTCGTAAACGACGGCGTGGTGCCGGTGAGGACGAACTCCAAACGATAGAAGCGTTTCCGGGCGACGTTGGCGACCGGGATGCGGGAGTTGCCGACCGCGGTGATGGCGGTCGTGATGGCGCCGATGGTCACCTTGTTGGTGGCAAAGCTGGAGTCGTCAGCGCCAACCAGCAAGACGGTCATGGTCGGCGAGGTGCCGGAAACGGCGGAAATGTTCAGGATGAACCGAGATACCTGATCCGCGCCAAGGTTTAACGCGCCGAGCGCGTCAATCAGATCGGTCGAGTTGCCGGTTGCAGTAATGACCTGCGCGTTGCTCACGGCGAGGGCGTTGTCGATCATCATGGCGGAGACTCCTGTGTGGTCTGTCGACGCCGAAACCCTCCCAGCACGACGCGGGGAGGGTGAGCGGTGAGCCAATCGGCTCAGGTGATGACGGACTCGGTGATGGTCAGGGCGTCGATGACGCGGATGGGGATGCCGAGGAACACCGGAATCTTCACGGTGCCGTAGCCACCAGCCCCGGACATGCCGAGGTCCTTAGCGTCCATCCACTGCAACATGTTGTTGCCGCCACGACGGGCGAGTTGTTTGTTGAGCATGGCCGCGGTAGCGCGGTTCATGTAGAACCGGGGCATGATGCCCGCGGTATCGAACAGGGTTTGCGCCGCGTCGATCATCGAACTGACGAGATCGGCACCGGTGGAAAGGTCAGCCTTCCAGGCGCTGGTGTCGACGTTGCAGACGCGCACGACGTAGCGGTAGTCCTTCACCGCCAGGCCGAGCTTCCAGATGTAATGCGTAACCCAGGCGGTAAAGTCGTTGTTGTTCGCGTCCTTGGTAAGCTGCTTGCCCAGGTCTTCCTGCATGAATCCGGCCTGCTTGTGGCCCTTGGGGTAGATGCCGCAGACGGTGTCTTCGCCCCAACCAACCAGCCAGACCGAGGTCTGGTCAGCGCCGGACGCGGTCGCGTCGGCCTTGATGATCTGACCGCTGGCGACGTTGTTGGTCGTGGTCGACAGGCGTGGGCTCAGGCCGTGGAACTTTTCCGGGCTGACCGCGGTAGAGTTGTAGAACAGGCCTTGCGCGACTTCGATATTGAAGCCCTGCAAGAAGCCATTGTCTTCCGAGGCGCGGAAGGCGGCGGCGTTGCTGTTGAGATCAGCGAGGCCACAGTCGACCTTGCTGTAGGATTCGAGCATGGCGCACGCTTCGGTGACCTGCTCAGTGACCGACTTAGTGGCGGCGACGCCTTGGTTGAACTTGCGATAGGTCGGGCTGGGCAGCGCCGTCCGCGCGTTGAACTTGTGGCCGGTCGGGAGGTTGCCCTCATACACCGGCATGTCCTGGAGGATCGGGTTGCGCTTCTGGAGCGCCTCCACGACCTTGGCGATGCCGCCCATCGGATCTTGCCGATTGATGATGTCGAACAGGGTCGGAAGGGTGTTGCCGATGGTGGCCATGAAAAACTCCCAAACGTCTCACGACGCGAATGGAGGTGAAGAAACGAAAGAGCGAGAAGATCAGCCGGCGGCGTTCTCGTACATCTTGGGGTAACGAGCGCGGAGCGCGGCGTCCTCGGATTGCTGTTGCGCGTTGGCTGAGGTGCTGGTGCGGGCCGCGCTGAGGCCGTCCTCGCTGGAGGCTTTGCCGACGCGCAGGAGGAAGCGGCGGAACTCGGGCTGGTGAATCAGTCCCGACGCTTCGAGGTCTTTCTTGAACTGATCGCTAGCGAACGAGTCGAGCGCCCGTTCCATGAGCTGGGCGTTCGCGGCGTACGAATCGCCGCCCATTTCCTTGTCGGCCCTGCTCTCGCCCTCCCACTTGGAAACCATCGCCGTGTAGGCGGCGGCTTCGGCTTGGCGATCGGCAGCGACGGCGGAGTTGGTGCGATCAAGGATCGCCTGTGCCGCCTTGGCGCTGATGTTGTGCTCCTTGGCAAACGCTTTGACCTCGTCCACATGCGTGGCGGGGATGAGCGAGTCCTTGGGCAGGGCGAGAGCGATGTCGGCGGCGGCAGCTTTCGCGGCTTCCGCAGCGTCGGGGGTGGCGGTCGCAGAAGCAGAAGCGGCAGCATCGGCCGCGGCTTTCGCTACGTCCGGTGTTGGGGTGGTGGAAGTGGCGGCAACCATGGT
>JBEGTN010000484.1:0-2555 GCA_041179405.1 Verrucomicrobiota bacterium | reverse complement strand
TCCGGCAGCCCGCGCTCGTTGCGTTGCAACTGCGCCACCACCAGATCGACCGCGTGCCCCGCGATCACGTCGTAACCCTGCACCACCCCCGGCCAGCCGTCGCCCGGCTCCCGGGCCAGCGTCACCGCCAGCTCCGGTAACCCCTCGCGCAGGTCGTCCAGTAGTTTCCCATTGCTCGCCACCACCGCATCCGCCTTTCGCATTTTCAGCCACGCTCCAGGCGACTCCCCCGCGTCGAGCAGGCGCAGCCGCGCCCCTGCTCCGCGCGGCCCGTAGGCCAGCCATGCCGCCTGCCAGCCCCGATGCGCCCGCTCGTTTGTTCTGCCGTCCAGCAAGGCCACCGGTCGCCTCGCCCCCGCTCGCGCCAGACCGTCCAGGGCCAGGCGCATCGCCTCGTAGTGATGATGCGCCGCCCGTGAAAGAGGCACGCCCCAGTCCGCCGCGCCGATCACCGCCATTGCGAAACTCGCCCACGGCCAGGCTACCTCCACTCGCTCTTGCTTCAGCATGGGCCCAAATACCACGCCCGATATTCCCTGTGCCGCAATCACCTCTGCCAGCCGTTGCGGCCTTTTGGCATAGGCTGCCATTTGAAACTCCTCCAACCGGTAGCCCCGCTCCGCCGCCCGTTGTCGTGCCCCCGCCGCCACTTCGCGCGCGAAGCCCTGGTCCGAGTCCGTCTTTTCAGCCCACACCAGCGCCAGCCGCTCTCCGCTCGCCGCCGTTCCCCCCCCGCGTCGCACCGCTGCCATGAGCTCCGCAAACCTCGGATTCGGCCGGTATCCCAGCGCCGCCGCCGCCGCCCGCACCCGCGCCGTGGTCTCCGTCGGTATCTTGGCCGATCCGCGCAACGCATACGACGCCGTGGCCACCGCGACTTTCGCCGCCAGCGCCACGTCGGTCAGCGTCACGCGCCCGAAGCCACCTGCGCCTATTTTGGTGAACGTTTTCACTGAATCCGGTTTCGCGCCTTTTGCACATTGTGGCGAGCCTCAAACTCGTGACTTTCGCCCACCCCGTCATCCCTCCTGGATTTTTCGTCGCTGGCGACGGCATGACGGCGCCCTGTCCACGCCCGCCCCGGCGGGGCCAGAATCCACCGGGGCGGGCAGCGCTGAGATAATGCAGGGGCGGGCTGGGCGCCACGACCGTGTGGTGGCTCCGCTATCCTCCAATCACTTTTAAAATATGAAAATCAAAGGCATGCGCTGGTGGATCGTGGCGCTCGTTTTCCTGGCCGCAGTTCTCAACTACGTGGACCGCCAGGTTCTCTCCGTGCTGGCCCCCACCATCCAAGCGGATCTGGGCCTGGATAACCGCGACTACGCGAATATCCTCAATATTTTCCTGATAGCCTACACCCTCGCCTACCTCGTCTCCGGCAAACTGGTGGACCGTATCGGCACGCGGAACAGCACCCTGCTCTTTGTGGTCTGGTGGTCACTCTCCAACCTCTCCACCGCCTGGGCGCAGGGTATGCGCTCGATGAGTGCGCTGCGTTTCTCGCTCGGCCTCGGTGAGGCCGGCATCTGGCCTGCGGCCTCGAAGATAGTATCCGAATGGTTTCCCTCGCGCGAACGCGCGCTGGCCATCGGCTTCTACACCATGGGTGCGACCATCGGTGCCACCGTTGCGCCTTACATCGTGATCCCCCTCGCTGCCTATGACTTCGCCGGAGGCATGCCTTGGATTAATTCGCTCTTTGGCCACGGAACCGGTTGGCGCATGGCGTTCCTGATCACCGGCCTGCTCGGTGTTCTCTGGGTGATTCCCTGGCTCTTGCTCTACCGTAAACCGAGCGAAAGCCGCTTCGTCACTCAGGCGGAACGCGATCTCATCCAGGACGGCGCGCCCCCGGCCAACCCTGACACCGACGAGCAGGCATGGTCTTGGGGCAAAGTGCTAAGCTTTAAACCGCTCTGGCTCCTGCTCGTCGGACGCCTGCTTACCGATCCGGTGTGGTATTTTTATCAATTCTGGTTCGCCAAATACCTCCACACCGACCGCGGCGTGGCCCAGTCCGACCTTACCATTACCTGGATCGTTTACGCCGCCGCCGGAGTCGGCTCACTCGCCGGCGGCTGGTTGTCCGGTGTCCTTATCAAGCGTGGCGCGGAGCCGGTGAAGGCGCGCCTTTGGGTGATGTTGGGCTGCGCCTGCCTTACCCCGCTGTCGCCGCTCATCGCGAGTGTCAGCGGATTGCCCCTGACGATGGTGATCACCGGGGTTGTCGTATTCGCCTCCCTTTCCTGGCTGATCAACATCAGCGCGCTGATCGTGGACCTGGCCCCCAAGCACTCGCTCGGAACCATCTTCAGCGTGGTGGCGGCGGGCAGCACGTTCGGCGGCATCATCATGAACATGATCGTGGCCGCCATGGTTTCTGGTCCGTCCACCAAGCCCGCCGGGTTCCTCGATGCGGGGTTTCAAAAACTGCTCGGCCCCTTGCTCGATCTCGTATCCGGCCAAGGTTATGGCCCCTGGTTCATGGCCATGGCATTCCTCCATCCCCTCGCGTTGATAATCCTTTGGTTCGGCGGCATCGCCCGTCCCGC
>JBEGTN010000483.1:0-2665 GCA_041179405.1 Verrucomicrobiota bacterium | reverse complement strand
GCCAGGGGCAACGCGGCGGACCAGTCGGCGTATTCCAGCGGATCGTTGGTCACGGCGATGGCGAACGCCCGCTCGAAAATCGCGCCCGCCGCATCCGTCACCCGGATACGCACCGTGCGTGTCGCGCCGGCCTCGTAGTCGAGCAGCGCGGCGGTGCGCAGTTCGTTGGCGACGACGGCGAAGGCCGGGTTGTGGGTGTCGCCTTCGCCCGAGGCCAGCGCGTAGGCGAAAGTTTCGCCGGCATCGGGATCGGTGGCGGAGAGGCGGCCGACGACGGTGCCGACGGGGAGATTTTCGCCCACGGTCGCTGCATCGAGCGCCAGAGCGGAGGGAGGCCGGTTCAGCGCCTCGCTGACAAACGTGGTCACGCTGCGCGCGGGCACGGCGAGGGAGAATGATCCGTCGCCCGCCGGCAGGATGGCGGCGAGGCCGGTGAGCGCGCGGGTCGCGGAGGTCTCGCACGGGGTGAGCGAGGGCACGGTGCCGCCATCAAGGGCGAGGGGCACGGTATGCGCGAGGGTGTCGGAGTTGACCACCACCACGGTGAGGCGGCGGCTGGTCGGCGAGACGAAGGCGGTGGCGCGCACGGCGTCGATCGAGCCGTAGGTCAGCACGCGGCGTTGGCCGGGGCGGACGAAGCGCGCCCAGTTGCCCATCGCCCAGCCGCGTTTGGCGAGGACGCCGTTCTCGGTGAGCGCACCCATGCTGGCGGTGGTGTCGCCTTCCTTCAACCACCAGTAGTGCCAGGCGTTGCCCTGCGCGACGGTGAGGAAATCGTGGATGGAATTCGCCACGCGCAGGGCGGAGTCAATGCCAGGATCGGAGCTCGCGCCGCTGTCGGTGTATTCGGTTTGCCAGAACGCTTGGCCGTTGGCCGCGACGACCGGGTAGTCGAAGGGCGCGCCGCCGTAGTTGTGGGTGGCGATCTGGGAAATGTAGGAGCGGGCCGTGGCGTCGGCCAGGAGGGCGTCGCCATAGGAGGCGAGCGAAGGCCAGCCGATCGGCTCCGCCGCGAGCACGCGGGTGGCGAGCCCGCGCGAGACGAGTGCGGGCCCGAGGTAATCGCGGATAAAGGCGGTGAGCTCGGCAGGAGTCCAAATGCAGCTCTCCCAGGTGGCGGTGTAGTTCGGCTCGTTTTGCGCGGAGAGGGCGCGCAGCGGGACGCCGACCGCCTGCATGTTGACCGCAAAATCGGCGAGGCGCGCGGCCCAGCTCGCCTGATATTGCGGCAGCAGCGTGCCGCCGTTGTTGACCGTGCCGTTGCTTTTCCAAGCGGCGGGCGGGGTCCACGGGGTGGCCCAGGCCTGCGCGCCGCGTGCGACGGCTTTTTGCGCGGTGCCGGTCTCGACTGTGGTGCCCTCGGGGGCGATGCGAAGACGTATCAGCGAAAGCCCGATGCCGGTGGCTGGCGAAAAAAACTGATCGGCCTGCGCATCGGTGAAGGTCGTCGAATTCCACGCGCTGGAGGCGCCGAAGCCGTCGATGACCTGGCGCACGTCCGCAAGCGCGACGGTGAAGACCGGCGCGTTGGACGTCCCGGTGCCGAGCACGCCCGCATCGAGGTCGGCGACGGTGTAAGTGTAGCCGGTGGGCGCGAAGACGATCTTGTCAATGTCGAGGCCGCTCTCGCGTCCGCCGAGGTCGAGCGTCTGGGCCAGGGGCGTCGTCACGGTGAAGGTGCCGAGCCCGCTTAGCTTCGTCAGGTCGATCCATTTCCAGACCCCCACCCCCGCCGTGCCGCCGAGCGACGAGGTCACGACATCCGTCGAGTTGGCGTAGCCGGAGCCGGAGAAATTGTTCACTGCCTTCCAGTCGGTCGCGAGGGCGGGATCTTTGGCCCCGAAACTCGCGCCGACGAACAAGCTGTCGTTGCTAGCCCCGCCCGCGCCGACGCGCACACGCGCGAACAAATAATAGGAACCCGCAGCCGGGAGCACCGGCTGAAACCGCGCCACCCGCGCCGCCGTTCCGGGCGCGGCGGTGTTGGTGGTGGAGGCGGTGAGGTAGGCCGGCGTGCCGGTGGTGGCGGTGAACTCGGCGCCGAACGTGCTCGCCTCGGCCTGTAACGTGAGCGGTGCCGGCGCGGGCGGAGTCGTTGTCGCGCCTTGCATGAGATCGTCCACCGTGAAGATGTTGCCCGAGGGACCGAAAACCAGCCGGTCGATATCGAGCCCGTTTTCCCGCGCGCCGAGCTGGAAGGTCTGGGTGAGCGCACCCGCGACTACGGTGAAGGTGTTGCCGCTCAGCGTGGTCAGATCGACCCACTTCCAGACGCCCGAACCAGCGGTCCCGTTGCTTGCCGAAGGGGCCACGACATCGGTGGAGCCCGCGAAGCCGATGCCGGAGAGGCCGTTGATGAGCTTCCAATTGCCTGCGGTCGTCGGGCTCTTAGTCCCGAAGCCGTTGCCGATAAAAAGACTGTCGTCGTTCGCCGCGCCGGAGCCGACCCGCACGCGCGCAAAAAGCCGGTAGGTGCCGGCGGCGGGAAACGTGACTTGATAACTCGCCACACGCGCCGCGCTGCCGGGAGAGGTGCTGGCGTTATCGGTCGTGATCGAGATGTAGGCGGGCACGCCGCTGGTGGTGGCGAACTCCGCTCCGAGTGTGCCGGACTCCGCCTCGACCACCACGCTGCTCGCCGCCCCCGTGGGAGCGGCCGCGGCTT
>JBEGTN010000482.1:0-5083 GCA_041179405.1 Verrucomicrobiota bacterium | reverse complement strand
CTTGTCGGCGGGGCCGCATGCGCGGCAGAGCCGACGGTGTTGAAGTATGCGGCGTTCGCGCACCACGCGGAAAAGTATAACACGATGGAGCCCGAGGCCGTGGTGAACCTCGTGTCGAACGCGGATGCGGCGGCGTGGCTTGAGCGGAACGTGCCGCTCTTCGAGTGCCCCGATCCGCAGGTCGAGGAGACCTACTGGTTTCGCTGGTGGGCGCTGAGTAAACAATTGCGTCGCGACGCGGGCAGCGGGCGTTTTGTGTTCGGCGAATTTATCAACCGCCCCAGGCCGGTGAGCAGCGCGCTGGGCCACCACTTGATGGAAGGCCGCTGGCTACGCGATCAACAGTATCACGACGACTACGTGCGCTACTGGTTTCACGGTGGAAAAGACGGCGGCCCGGCGGAGCGCTTTCACCGCTATTCGCAATGGGTGCAGCACGCGCTCTGGTCGCGCTGGCTGGTCACGCAAGACACCGCGACGCTGACCGGCCAGCTCGACGAACTCGTGGCCGACTACGGCAAGTGGGAGACAGAGCGCATGCGCCCCGACGGGCTTTACTGGCAGCATGATGTCTGGGACGCGATGGAGGAGTCGATCAGTGGCGGACGCAAAGTCATGAACGTTCGCCCCACGATCAACGCTTACATGTATGGCAACGCCACCGCGCTCGCCGCCATCGCACGACTGGCGGGACGCGAGGAGCTGGCGAAACAGTTCGACGCCAAGGCCGCTAACCTCCGCCGGCTCGTGCAAGAGACGCTCTGGAACAAGGAGGCGGGCTTTTTCGGTGCCGTCACCGACCAGCTCGCGCCCATCGCGGTGCGCGAAGAGATCGGCTTTATCCCGTGGTATTTTCACCTGCCCGAGGCGGGCCGCGGGTATGAGGCGGCCTGGCGGCAGCTCACTGACGAGACCGGGTTCAAGGCCCCTTTCGGCATCACCACGGCGGAGCGACGCGCCCCGAGCTTCCGCACCCGAGGCACCGGCACCTGCGAGTGGGACGGAGCGGTCTGGCCCTTCGCGACCGCGCAGACACTCACGGCGCTGGGTAACGTGTTGCGCGACTACCCGCAGGATGCCGTCAGCAACCGCGACTATTTCGACGCCTTCCTGACCTACTCGCGTAGTCAACGCTACGACGGCTTGCCCTACATCGGCGAGTATCTCGACGAGAAGACCGGCGCCTGGCTAAAGGGCCGCGACCCGCGCAGCTACTATTACAACCACTCCACTTACGCCGACCTCGTCATCACCGGCGTGGTCGGTCTCCGGCCCCGGGCGGACAAGGTCATCGAGGTCGTGCCGCTCCTGCCCGCCGGCACCTGGGACTGGTTTGCCCTTGATGGAGTGCGCTACCACGGCCACGAGCTGGCAATCATCTGGGATCGCGACGGAACGCGCTACAAACACGGCGCTGGCCTGATGGTGTTCGTTGACGGCAAGATTGTGGCGCGCAGCGAGCGCTTGGAGCACATTGAGGGGTTGTTGCCCTGATCATCCCCACCTTTATCCGCATGATAACACCCCGCACATCTCAGTTGATCAGCACGGTCGCACTCGTCCTCGGCTTATTGCCCGCGACCCTGCTGGCCGCGCAACGTCCGCCGGTGGTCAAGGCGACCAATGGCGACAACCTTGAGTATGTGGCCGATGCGGACGGCGACCGTCTGCCGGATTTCTCCGCAGCCGGTTACGGCGGCGGAGGCGTATCGCTGCCGCAAGTCCCGGCACGCGTGCTCGTCACGGCGTTGGCCGGCGACAACGGCGCCCAGATCCAGGCGGCGATTGATTTTGTGTCCGCGCTGAAGCCGGATGCGCAAGGCTTGCGCGGCGCGGTCCAACTGGCTGCCGGTCGTTACGAAGTCGCCGGCCAATTAAAAATTAAAACAAGTGGCGTCGTGTTGCGCGGGGCCGGGACCGGCATCGGAGGCACGGTGCTCGTCGCGACCGGCACGGACCGGCGCGCGCTCATCCAACTGCGCGGCGCCTCAGACGCGAAGGCGGGCGCGGCGATCCCGGTCACCGATGCATTCGTGCCAGTGGGAGCGATGGAACTGCACGTCAAGGATGCCGCCGGGCTGCATCGCGGTGATGAGGTCGTCGTGTCGCGTCCGGCCACGGCAGACTGGATCAAGCAACTGGGCATGGATGTCGCCCCCGGCCGGCAGCAATTCATCTGGAAAGCACCGTCGCTGACCCTGGAGTGGAACCGAGTCATCACGTCCGTCCAGGGCGATAAAGTCGGGCTCGACGTTCCGCTTACGACGGCGTTGGACGCGAAATTGGGCGGCGGCACGGTGGCGGTGGTCACATGGCCCGGCCGCTTGACGCAGGTGGGGGTTGAAAATCTCCGCTGCGATTCCGTTTACGACCTGGCGAATCCGTTCGACGAGCAGCATGCTTGGGAGGCGATCCGGCTCGATGCCGTGCGCGATGGCTGGGTCGCGAACGTGACTGCGCTGCATTTCGCCGGGTCGGCGATCAACGTCGGCCCGGACAGCAGCCGCGTCACGGTGCAGGACTGCTCCTCGCTCGCGCCGGTTTCCGAACTCGGCGGCTATCGCCGGCACACCTTTCATACCGACGGGCAACAGACACTATTCCTTCGCTGCGGGGCGGCGGACGGGCGCAACGATTTCACCGTCGGCTACAAAGCCGGCGGGCCCAATGTGTTTCTCGAATGCTCCGCGCTGCGCAGCCGAGGCTTCAGCGGTTCGACCGGCAGCTGGGCCTCGGGCATGCTCTTTGACAACGTCACGCTCGACGGCGGCACGCTGGAATTAAACAACCGCGAAACCTGGAACCAGGGAGTCGGCTGGGCCGCCGCCAACTCGATGCTCTGGCAGTGCTCCGCGCCGGTCGTCATCTGCCGCACGCCGCCGGGCGCGCAGAACTGGGCGGACGGAGTCTGGGGGCAGTTCGTCGGCGACGGCTACTGGAGCCAGGTGAATGAATTCGTCCGTCCGGACAGCCTTTATCGGGCGCAGCTCACGGCGCGTCTCGACGGGAAGGCACGGGAAGCGTTGAATCCGTTGAAGGCGCTTCCGCCTGGAGCAGACGTTAAAAAGTGGACGGCGGCGGACACCGCGGCCGCAGATCGTCTCATCATGGCGGACAAACCGCTCGCGCTCAGCAAAGGCGTTCTGATGGTCGGTGGCGCGCGGCTCAGCGGACGCGAGGCCGACATTTCCTGGTGGCGCGGCTTTTTGCTGGAAGGCGTGGAGGACACGAAGCCCGCGATCACACGTTTTGCGCCGGGGATGACCGGGCCGAACCACACCGATGACCTGAACGAGCTCACCGACGGAATGGTGAAAGCGCATCAAGTTCTACTACGGCAGCATTACGGCCTCTGGTATGAACGCCGCCGGATGGATCACGAGCGCATGCGCCGGCCCGACGGCGATGTTTGGCCTCCTTTCTACGAGCAACCCTTCGCTCGCAGCGGCCAGGGCGGCGCATGGGACGGACTCAGCCGCTACGACCTGACCAAATACAATGCGTGGTATTTCCAACGCTTGAAGGAATTCGCGGTGCTCGCCCGGCAAAAAGGCCTCGTGCTCGTGAACGAGATGTATTTCCAGCACAACATCATCGAGGCCGGCGCGCACTGGGTGGATTCGCCCTGGCGTCCGGTGAACAACATCAACGGCACGAAATTCACCGAGCCGCCGCCCTTTGAAGGCGACACGGTCAAGATGGCCGATGAGTTCTACAACCTTTCCGATCCGACCTACCGCGCTCTGCACCGCGCCTATATCCGCCACCACCTCGATGTGCTCGGCACCGATTCCAACGTCATCCATACGCTCACGGCGGAGAACAGCGGACCGCTCTCCTTCATGCAGTTCTGGCTCGATGTGGTCTCGGAGTGGAAGCGCGAGACGGGCCAGCACCCGCTCATCGCCCTCAGCGCCCCGAAGGACGTGCAGGACGCCATCCTCGCCGATCCGGCGCGCTCGGCGGTGGTGGATGTGATCGACCTCACCTACTGGTTCCGCAACGCCGAGGGCAAAGAGTTCGCCCCGGCCGGCGGCCAGTCGCTCGCCCCCCGCCAGCACCAGCGTCTTTTCAAGGGCAAGCGTCCCAATACCGCCTCCATCGCCGACATGGCGCGCGAGTATCGCGAACAGTTTCCCGACAAGGCGATCATCACCGGGCTCGGCGAGGCCGGCGACGTTCAACCAAAATAACTTCCTCCCCGTTCGCATTTCTTTGCCTCCGACCGCCCCATGAAACTCCTCCGCTCCTTCACCCTGCTGCTGTTGTCCGCGCTGTGTTGCACCGCCGCCGTCGTTTCCACCGTCGAGAAGTGGGGCGTCTTTGAGCTCGAGCTCAAAGGCCCCGCCGAGGGCAATCCCTTCGTCGATGTGCGCTTCGGCGCGGTCTTCACCGACGGCACCAGCACCGTGGAGGTGCCCGGTTTCTACGACGGCGAGGGCGTTTACAAAATCCGCTTCAGCCCTGCCTCGACCGGCGACTGGCGTTACGAAACCAAGAGCAACCGCTGGGAACTCACCGGCAAGCTCGGCAAGTTCACCGCCACTCCGCCCGGCCCCGCCAACCATGGCCCGGTGCGCGTCCACAACACCTTCCACTTCGCCTACGCCGACGGCACGCCCTACAAGCAGATTGGCACCACGATCTATAACTGGACCGACGCGCCCGAAGAGGTGCAGGAGGAGACGCTGCGCACCATGGCCGCCGCGCCGTTTAACAAGGCGCGTATGCTCATCACGCCGCAGCCCACGCCCTATCAAAACAAGTTCGCGCCGCCGCTCTGGCCATTCGCCGGCACCCCGCCGCACGCCTGGGATTTCACGCGCTTCAACCCCGAGTATTTCCGCCACTACGAGAAACGCGTCGCCCAGCTTGGCGAACTCGGGATCGAGGCCGATCTAATCCTCTTCAACCCCTACGGTAAATTCGGTTTCGAAACCATGAACGCCGCCGGCGACGAGCGCTACGTGCGTTACGTCGTGGCTCGCCTCGGCGCCTACCGCCACGTCTGGTGGTCGCTGGCCAACGAATACGATTTCCTGCGCACCAAGACCGACGCCGACTGGGACCGCCTCGGCACGCT
>JBEGTN010000481.1:0-6721 GCA_041179405.1 Verrucomicrobiota bacterium | reverse complement strand
AAAAGCTGGGCTCGAGCCCCCGGAAAAAACCAGCTGGAGGTATTGGGTAATTGGCGATGGCTAAGCCCTTGGTGTCATCGTATCATGATAAGCCCTTGGTTACTTGCCCCGCTACTGGCGGCGGCCATTGGCGGCACCATCGGCCTAGCCAGCTGCGTTAAATCAGGTGAATATCACCGACGACTTCACCTTTTCTTCGAACCAGCACTGCCCTTGCTAGCGGGCGTTGCGTTTTGGTTTCTTTCCGCGCCCGATCCGCGTTTCGGCGACTGGCTGTTTTGGTTGATCATGGCGTGGTCTTTGACCTTTTATATTGCGACCAAGCAGGCCGACCGCAGGGACCGTTACGACTTTGCTCTACTGGCAATGACGTTGGCCTGTGTTCTCGGGCTGATGACTTTCGGTTGGGGTTTGAGAACCGGCTTACCGAGCCGTTATGCAGCTGTGCCTGTTCCACCAACCCGTGAATTCATGACCCTTTCCGGGCTGAAAGTGATAACTCCAACGAGCGAGGAAGTTCGTCTCTGGAATGTGGGCCTCCCCTCCGCGCCCATTCCCAAGGCCAACCTGGAGCTTCGCGGAAGCAGTCTAGGCGATGGATTCAGAACGAAGACTCTGCCAGAGGATCAGTCGCCTGCGTTTAATCACTGAGCCAAATGAGCTGGCAACCTGTGCTTGTTTCGCGAACCAAGCACCTCGAAAGCCATCATCTGGTGATCCGTTTAAAACCACGTTGAAGCCGAGCCAGCCAGCGGCGCCAGCGGCCAGGGTAGGCTTTTTTCCATAAACGGCGACAATCGCTATGCTCGATCCCCAAAGGCCAACCCGCGGTCAGTATAGGCGCGGGCCGGAGGGGTGGGTTTTCCCAACCACCTGAAGTCGGTGCGTTCGTAGCCAACGCATCGAAACCGATATGCTCCACCATTGACCAAGGAGGACGCACACAAAGGCCCCCGTGCTGGAAATGATGATACAGCCAGCGCACCGCCCAGATGTTGCTCGATTCCTCGCGGGCCGCTTGAGCCGGCAAATCAGCCCCGTAGGCCGCCGGAGCTAACCCGCGATTTGCGGCCGCCTGCATTTTGGCCAGGGCGTTACCCTCGCTCATCCCCCTCCATGAACGTGCCCAAGCCCCCCAAACCCAGCAATCTGCACGCGCATCCATATAAGGTTTTTCGCCAATATCCGCAGGCGTAACCTGTGGATGCGTCCAACCTGAGACGCTCATCACGCGCTCATCCTTCGCGTAATTCCGCAGCGCCGCACACATCCAATCGTAAGTGCCCGGCACGCAAATCAAGTCATCTTCCCAGACGATGAATGCATCATAACGCTCCGCAACCTCAGTGACGCCGGAGAGCACATTACGCCCGAGCCCAAGATTCGTTTCGCGTTCCACCAACCGCACCTCGCACCAATCTACCGCTCGCAGCAGAGCACGCGTGGCGTTTACCGTCACCTCATCGCCAGTTCCCTTCGCTCCATCTGCGTAAGATAAAATTAATGGCACACGATTTTCGCGCAAACATTCCAGCACTCGGGCCAGATGAACCGGGCGAGCATAGGCAAAAAGCACAACCGGGATAACGGCCTCTCTCATAATCCCAGCACGTTTTCCGAACGGTAGAAAACCGTGGTGCAACGCCTCTCCACCTGGCCAGGCGCAAACCCCCAGAAATCGAGCCGTTTGAAGCCATGCTTTTTCATAGCTTCGCAAGCCGGCTCGTAGTCCGGTCTCTCCGTGTCATCCAGCACAAGCACCCCATCCGAAGCGAGGCGTCCGCAGGCGGCCTCGACGCAGGCAACGCGGTTGCGTCCATCAACACTTACCAAGGATGGCGGCTCTCGTAACTCGGCGATGGCATTAATATATTCGGGACCGAGTGGACGCTCCCACAAATCAACATTGGCCGGTAGATTTGGTCGTAACCTAGCAGCGAAGGTGCCATCATGCTCAAGTGCGACGACACTGGAAACACGCTCGGCATAATAGGAAGTGGACGCACCGGAGCCGTATTCGAAAATCTTGAAATCTTTGCAAAGGCGCGGGCCGATAAACTCGATAAACGAATAAGTGGCCCAAGGGACGGCAGATCCATCCCGCCCGACAATGGACTGATCGAGCACGCTCCTTGTCCAACCGACCTCGGCCAGATAACCATCCAAGGTCATTCTCGCCAGCTGGGTGGCAAAACGTCGGTTCAACATCACCCGGGCAAAGCGCCATTTTAGGGCAGGGCGAGAAGCGGAATTGGCGGAGTCAGGATTCATGAACAATGGAAGGGAATGGCCAGAGAAGCGCCCTCGTTTGCATCCACGCCAACTTTAGTGCGGGTTTGAATAAATAAGTCGACAGCCAAGCCGCAACCACTTGCGCCGCCAAGGTGGCCAATGCCGCTCCTACCGGCCCTTGAGAAGGGATCAAAATCCAGTTCAAACCGATGTTTAAAGCGGCTCCAATCAACGTCGCGATCAGATGAAAACGCGTCCATCCCTCCAGCACGCATACCTGTCCCCGTGCAACGCCAAGCGAGGCAAACAACAAGATCCACGCATGCACCATTTGCACTGGGACGGACCCCGCGAAGACCTCGCCATATGCCAGCCGAACAAGCGAAGGCCCGAATAGAAAAACCGACACCGCCAAGCCGTATCCCAACAATGCGCTCACCTGGCAGTATTGCAGGATCTTTCGGGAATAAACCTCGCCACCAACCAGCTTTGCCCGCGTCAGACCAGGAATCATGCTCACGGCCAGAGCGCCGGGAGCAAATAACCATATCTCGCTGAATTTAACCCCGGCCATATAAATCCCCACCGCCTCCTCACCGGCCATATTACGCAACATAACGGCGTCGATACGCATGTAAATGGCGACCGCGACCCCCGAAAGCATAAGCGGCCATGCCTCAAGCGCCAGGCGCTTGGCGGCGGTAAGCACCTTCCCTCCAAAATCCATACTAAGTCCCGCCTGCTTCGCGCGCCACGCTAACAACGCGGCGCATAGAAAAAATTCAAAAATAGACACCCAGGCAAATGCCGCGAGCTCCGCATGAGAATGCACTAAAATGACTCTCAGTCCCGCCCCGGCCAGCGCTGCACCCCATTGCATGAAAACCGTGACTCGGGATTGCATCCGAGTCTGAAACCACAACTCGGGAAGCATAACGGATGGCTGAAAAACCATTAATCCGAAAATCGGCAGCAAACGATTCCCGGCGGCCCCTTCATCATGCAACAAGCACAGCACCAAAATCAGACCGTAACCAACCACTCCAACTAGTAATCGCCACGTCAGCGCCGCAGCCAGCGTGCGGGGGGTCTGCACCGGATCTGCCACAAGTTCACGTCTGACGATTGCCTCCAGACCGCCCTCCGCCATCAGCATCACCATGCCTGCGATCGCGGCCGCATACCCCATTGCGCCCAATCCCTGCGGCCCGAGGTAACGTGCCACATAAAAACCAACCCCTGCGCCGATGATAAATCGCACCAACTTGTCGGCCACCAACCATGCAAAATTAGACGCAACTGCGCGGCGTTCCGGCTTTTTCAAAGCAGAGCACAGTTGCCGCAGGTTATTAATCATACCCATGCGTTCACCGCCGCCACCACTCGTTCCACCTCCGCGTCCGTCAGGTGCGGGCCCATCGGCAAACTCAGCACCTCGGCGTGGATGGCTTCCGTGATCGGCCAGTCGCCCGCCAGCTCGCCACCCCGATACGCCTCCTGCCGGTGCGGCGGTATGGGGTAATGCACCATCGTCTGCACTCCTTGCGCCGCCAGATAAGTCTGCAGGCCATCCCTCTCCGCACTGCGCACCACAAACAAATGCCACACGTGCGCCTCCGCCTCGGCCGGCATCACCGGCAGGCGGACACGGGGATTGCAAATCCTCGCCAGATAACTCGCCGCCACCTCGCGTCGCCGCGCGTTTTCCGCCGCCAACAACGGCAGCCGCACCCGCAACAGAGCCGCCTGCAATTCGTCCAGACGGCTGTTCACGCCTTGATACAGGTTGTGATACTTTTTCTCCGACCCGTAGTTGCGCAGGGCGCGCACCATCTTGGCCAGCGCCGCGTCGCACGTCGTCACCGCTCCGGCGTCACCCAGTGCACCGAGGTTCTTGGTCGGATAAAAACTAAAGCCCGCCGCATCGCCCCACGCACCCACCGCACGCCCGGCGTGTTTCGCCCCGTGCGCCTGCGCGCAATCCTCGACCACCTTGAGCCCGCGCCGGCGCGCGATCTCCGTGATCCGTGTCATGTCCGCCGCCTGCCCGTAAAGATGCACCGCCAGGATCGCTCGCGTGCGCGGTGTGATCGCCGCCTCAATCCGCGCTGGATCGAGGTTAAAGGTCACCGCGTCCGGCTCCACCAACACCGGCCGCAAACGCACCGCGCTCACCGCCAGAATGGAGGCGATGTAGGTGTTCGCCGGCACAATCACTTCGTCGCCTTCCGCCATCACGCCTTGTTGAAGGTAGGCCCGGAAAATCAAGGTCAACGCGTCCAACCCGTTGCCCACGCCCACGCAATGATCCGCGCCGCACCATGCCGCGAACTCGTTTTCGAAGGCCTCCACTTCCGCCCCCAGCACATACCAGCCGGAATCCAACACCCGGGTAAAGGCGGCCAGCAACTCCTCCCGGTGGTGACGGTTGATCTCTTTGAGGTCTAGGCATGCGATGGACTTCATGGCTGCGTCCCTCCGCTGAGGCGCAGGAACTCCGCCCGGTCGCGGATGTAGTCGCCTTCGTCATAGTGCTCGGCCGCCAGCACCAGCAAAACGCAATCCGCCGAAAAGTCCGCCATCTCGTGCCAGACCATCGGCTCCAATAAGAGGCCCCGTGCAGGGTTATCGAGAGCGACGCTCTCCTTCGTGCGCCCGTCATCGAGCGTGATAAGGCACGCACCCGACAGCGCCACGATCACTTGCCTCAACATGCGGTGCGCATGGGCGCCGCGGACGACTCCGGCCTGCATGTGGAGCAAACCATACACCCGCTTGATCGCGAAAGGCACGTCCTTGCCCGCTTCGATCGGAACCAGCAGGCCGCGGGAGTCTCCACGGGCGGAAAAGGTGATCCACTTCACGTTCATTAAATGTCGCCGACTCCAACACCGCCCCGGCACGCCGCAAGAGCTATTCCCTTCGCCGCATCAGCAACATTACCCATTCTCCGCCCGAACGACTTTCTAGGCGTGTCATTCCCGTATTTAGCAGCGAGCCTGCGTCCGCCGAACCCATGAGTTTTTTCAGCGATAAACTGCCCGTATGCCTTGGCTTTAAGGCCGATGAGCCAGAATCACGCTCCTGCTTCGCCCCTGCGCTCGCCCTCGCGCTCGCCTTCATCCTGCTGCCGCTGTGCCTGCTCACACCGTTCGATACGGACCGCACCCTGCCCCTCCTCTTCCTCCCCGCCGTCTGGCTGGGCTGGAAAAACTCCCGCCCGATCTCGCCGGTCTTGCTTTCCCTGGTCATCGCGATCTTCGCCGCGATGTTGCTCTCCACCGTGTTCGCCGCCCACTCGGCGCGTTCGCTGGTGTCAGTCTCCGCCGTCGCCTGGGTGATCGCCGGCGGCATGGTGGCGCGCAATCTCGCCTCCTGCCTGCCGGCGGTGCGGTTGGTGCTGGGTGGCATCGCCCTAGGGGCGGCGCTGGGAAGCGGCTTGGTGCTGGCCGGAGCGGGTGGTGCTTACATGGACTTCCCGACCTACTGGGGGGCGAGGATTTTTAGCATGCACCAATACGCGGGAGCCGTCGCCGGCCTCGGGCTGTGGGCGCTTCGACCGTCATCGCGTGGCTACGGGCTCACGGTGATCGTCCTCTGCGCCGTCACCTGCATCGGCCTGGCATCGTCCGGCAGCCGCGCCCCCGTCGCCGGTTTGTTAATCATGCTGGCCGCCTGGTTCTGGCGTGGTGGCTCGCAAGATCGCCGCCTGTTGCTTCGCGCCGTGCCCGCGCTCGCCGTGGTCGCATTGACGGTCTCCTGGCTGATCGGCAGTCCCTACGCGACCATGGGATGGTGGTCGGCGGTCGCTCGCACCGCCAACGCCGCCAGCATTCAGGACGTGGGTTCCGGACGCGCCTATTTTTGGCCGGTCGTCTGGCACCAAGCCTGGGACTCGCCCTGGATCGGCCACGGTGCCGACGCCTACCAATACATCCAACCCCGTCTTCACGGTGCGCAGCCGCACAACGCACTCCTCCAGTGGCTTTACGAGTATGGCCTCGCCGGAACCCTGCCCATCCTGCTGCTGCTGGGCGCCGGCATAGTCGGTCTGGCCCGCAAAGACACCGCAGCGGAAGGCCCCTCGCGCACCTTCCGCATCTGGGCCGGTGCCGCTCTGGCCGGTGCGCTCGTTTACGGTCTCTTCGACGGGGTGTTCTACCACATGGTCGCCTTTATGCCTGTCGCCGTCATCGCGGGATTCGCGATTGGGGCGAATACTGGCGTCGCACGCGACAACGCCGTCCGCCTGCACACCTGGCACCGGGTGCTTCGCCCCGGGCTTTTGGTGGCGCTGCTGGCGATCCTGCTACACGGCTGGCTGGGCTTCATGTTGTTGCGCGCCGACAAGGTGGAGCCGGACTCGCCGCCCGCGCGACTGTTGCGCGCCTTCCCGAGCACCACTTTTGGTCTTAATAACTGGATAAACCGCTGGCAACAGACCCGCGCCGAAGTGGCCCTCGACTGGATAACGTGGGCCCAGTCCGCC
>JBEGTN010000480.1:0-4041 GCA_041179405.1 Verrucomicrobiota bacterium | reverse complement strand
TGCTCCCTTTACCTGAGGCGGCAGTGGCGGGGCGGGGGAGTGTGACGACACCTGTCATGCTGGCTAAATTGTAAGAACCGGTGGCGGTATAGGCGGCGGGATGGGGTTCGTCCTTAAAATTTGTAGTAAAGTTAGATTGCACGTGGTTAAGATCCACGGTGCCGGACGCGGTGCTGAAGTCGCCGATTATACCGTTGCTCCCGACCGCAGCCTTGATTCTGGCGGCGTCAGAATAGCCGACCAAGGCAGTTCCATAAATATTACCGTTTTGAATTTTGACGGCGGTCGATTCATTGATTGATGCTGAACCGGCGTTACCGCGGGCATATTTATTGAGTTCAGATACACCGCTTTTATTGACGAAATTTGTATTGTAGAGGCCATTACGAGAATCGTAACTGTCGACGGTCACGCCGTTGCCCACGAAGTTGAGTTCCTTTTCCGCCACCAAGCCCATGGTGTTATCTGCGCGGGGACTCAGGCCGATTTTTATCCAGCGTTCGATAGGTTTACCTCGTTTGGGGGTGACGATGCTTCGGGCGAGGGCGAAGCGGTTAGTCCCCTCTAGTTTATAGTTACTGACATAAACCTTTACCGATACGGATGCAGCGCCTGATGCATCGGGAAGTGTAACAGTCTGCTGGGCGGCGACGCCATTATAAGTCCACCCGTTGGATTCCCAATTAAAGGAGCTGCTTGCGACGCGTTTGTTGATGGCCCACATGGCCTGCTCGAGCCCGGTCTCGGCTGCGTTCATGGCCGAGCCGATGTAAAAAGTGCGATATGAGTATTGAGACGCTTGGTTTGTAAGGGAGATGAGGGAGCCAAGCGCGAGGGCGATAGCGCCGGCGAATATGAGGGCCACGAGCAGGACGGAGCCGCGCCGGGAAGAGGCGTTGATTGGCAGGGGACGGGAGATGGTTTTCATGGCAGGAATAGGATCAGGAGGTCACGATTTTATTACGAAGGATGAAGCGGGCGGACATCACCTTATTAGTGGAGATGCCCAAGGACTTATTTGTTGAGCTGGAATCGGTTGAAGTCGTGCGCTCGGTTTCGACCGAGAGTTGTATTTGCTTAGTGGCATTATCGACCGAGTCAGTGCTGCCGGAGGTAGGGAGGGCAGAGCCGTCTTCGCCATTAAGATAGATTTGGAAGGTGTTTATATTGTATGCAGTAAAGGTGAGCACTTTGACGTTGTTCATCAGCACGTCGGCTATGCCGGTGCTTGGAGAGGTTTGCTGGCGGGTAAGAGTCCCCACTGTGGTTTTAGATCCGATTTTGACAGTAGGGGTGTAAGTGTAGGTGTAGGCTACCACCGCGCCGTTTAATTTGGTGGTAATGATGAGGCTGTTGGCACTGACCCAGTTGATGGCGGAGGCCATACGAGTGTCTTGGGCGAAGGTCTCGATGGCACTGCGCGATTCCGTTTCCATGTCGGCGTAGTTACGCAGATTGATGGTCGAGCGCCCGATGAAGAGAAATGCGCTAAGCACGGCGGTCATGACGATAGCGCTTAACGTGGTCGCGATTATGACTTCGACCAAGCTGAAGCCGGAATAGTTCCGGCGACGGGCGGGTCTATTTACTGGTGTAGTAGTAGTCATAAAGGCCGCCTTTTGCATATTGGGTGGTGGATTTGCGGGTGTGCCGGGTGCCGTCGAAGCTGATCCAGGTTACGACAATAGATATCTCCTTCATCTCGCCGCTCTTGCCGGTGACATCGGCGATAGTGCGGGTGGCGGTGAAGCTTTTTGTCATAGTGGAGGTGAGCACGCTGGCCGGGAAAATAGTGGTGAGATCCAACGCTTCGCTTGCCGGTATACGCACGATCGCGGGTTTGAGTTTCTGTTCCGTGCGTCCCGTGACGGGATCGACATAAGAATAAGTGCTGGTCGTATCCCATGGGAGGAGGCGGATACGCTCCATTTCGCTTTGGAGGATCTGCGAGGCGAGAGTGGTGTCTCGAGCGGTGTCGATGGCGTTGATGCCGCTCTTCAGGGTGAGGATGGCGGAGCAGATGCCGAAGATTAGAACGAAGGCCGCCATCGTGACCTCGAGGACGGTGAAGCCGCGGTTGCGCTGGCGGCGGAGACTCGCTTTGCCGCTCGCGGTGACGGGTGGGCGCTGATGAGAGATGATCATGGAGCTAAAGATGAAATTAAGATGGTCTCAGGAGCTGAGTGGTGTGCCAGCGAGCTCATTTATTAACCTCACTATGTTCGATGTAGCCGGGCTTGTCTACGTGATAAAGGTCCCGCTACCGAGGGGACTTCGGTGGTATCTGACAAAAAGCCCCGTCGCTTTTAAGGCGACGGGGCTTGGGCGAGATACACGTCCGCTCGCGTTTAATTGCCAACCTTGAGGCGCAGGAAGCGGCGGCCCGAGGCGGTCGAGACGGTGTCAGTTATAGTCACTTGGCCGGATACGTTCTGGGCTCCAGTGCTTGGATTGTTAGCCACCGAGACAGTGGTCCAGGAAACGAGGTCACTGGAACCTTCCACCGTATAAATGAGGGTGGTATCAAGGACGCGCGTGTAGGTTAGTGTAAGGAAGTTGCCGGAAAGCGCAGTGCTGAATCCCCCCGTGCCGGTCACCAATGGCTCGGTGCCGGTCGCGTATTCGAGCAGGTTTGGGATGTTGTCTCCATCGGGATCAGCAAGTTTGCCCCAACGGGTGGCTTCGAGGGCCGGGTTGGCGAGTTCGGTGGGGGAAAACTTGGTTGTTTTCCACCCGTTGTAGCCGCCGGAAATGGCATTGCCGACGGTTAGATTTGCGAGACCACTGTAGAGGTCGCTAGGGTGGGAGTTTGCATCCAATTCGATTGAAGTAATGGTCGCACCAGCAGGCGCAACGAAACCGCGGAAAGCGGAGGATAAGTCACTTGGGCTGATCGAGCTCCCTGGCGTTACTGTTTCGACGTAGTCGTCTCCGACGGAAAACTTCACCGTGACGTGCACGTCGGAATTAGCGACGGGGAGGTCAGAGAGGTCTGTGTCAAAAAAGAAACCGCCAACGGCCTTCGCATTTCCGGAAGTGAAGAATACCTTAACGTTACCATAATCTAAGGACGCGCCCACGAAAGTGCCAGAATAGTAGAGGCCGTCGGTGTTCAGTGTTTCCAAGCACTGCACGTAGTAGGCAAAGCCTCCTTGTGAGTAAGATTGAGTGAGCAAGGGTGGGACTCTCGGGACACTGAATGTTTCCTTGTAATACCCTGGGGCGGTCGCCGCGAGGAAGCTGGACTCGGTGGTGTAAACAATGGGATCGGCAAAAGCGGCGGTGGCGACGAAGATCGAGGCGGCGATAAATCGCGTGAGTAAGGTGGTCGTGGATCGCATGGTGGTGAAGGGATGAGCCGGTTTGGGTGGTGATTTAAGAATAAAAAAGGGAGGTCAGCGAAATCGCGTGGACGCAACCATCCGCCCTAAAGAGCGCCTAATCCACTGGGTTGAGGTTGGATTTGAGGGCGACTGCTCATAGTCGCAGCAAACACTTCGGCTCGGCACGCGTCAAGGGGCGAGCGGTGGCTGGTGAGCGTTGTGGTGCTGAATAGGCCTGACACGCTGGCTCACATATTGCTTTTTGAGCGCATCAAACCCATGAAAACCTCCGCTCTGCTTCGTTCGCTCGCATTGCCCGCCGCCGCACTCTTGTTTGTCTCCAAGGCCTACGCCCATCCCGGGCATGAGGGCGATCACGGTGGTGGGTTGACCTGGGATTTTAGTGGCGGGTTCATGCATCCGCTCGGCGGCCTGGACCACGTGCTGGCGATGGTCGCGGTGGGCATCTGGGCGGCGCAACTCGGCGGCCGGGCGCGCTGGGCGGTGCCGGCGGCCTTCATGGCTGCGCTGGCGGCCGGCGCGGCGCTCGGGTCGGGCGGTATGGCGCTGGGCTGGATGGAGCAGGCGGTCGCGGCTTCGGTGCTGGCGCTCGGCTTGCTGGTCGTGACGGCGACACGGCTGCCCTTGATCGCAGGCATGGCGCTCGCGGCACTCTTTGCGGTTTTTCACGGCATGGCGCATGGCGCGGAGATGCCGG
>JBEGTN010000479.1:0-3047 GCA_041179405.1 Verrucomicrobiota bacterium | reverse complement strand
TCGCTCGGCAGATAGTTTTTGGGCGTGCCCTTCTTGGCCTCGCCGGCGGCGTTGACGAGGGTGATGCGGCCGCGGCGGTCCTTCGGTTTTCCACGCCGCAGAAAAATGATCACGCCGGGGGCGGTGGTGTTGTAGAAAAGGTTGTCGGGGAGGAGGACGACGCCGTCGATCAGGTCCTGCTCGACGAACCATTGGCGGAGGGCGCGCTCCTTGTCTTCGTGCTTGCTGCCGGAGCCGCGCGAGACGGCGCCCGTGTCGAGCACGATGGCGGCGCGGCCACCGTCGGCGAGGCAGGCGGCCGTGTGTTGCAGCCAGGCCCAGTCGCCCTTGCCGGAGGTGTTGCCGCCCTGGCGCTCGAAGCGGTCGAAGCCGTCGTTTTCGAACACGTCGGGATCGAAGGTCTGGTTCCACATCGGGTTGGCGATGATGAGCGGAAACTGGCGCAGGCGCGTGCCGTCGGTGGCGCGGAACTTGGGGTTGCGCATCGAGTCGCCACGCACGATCTCGGCTTGGAGGTCGTGGATGATGACGTTCATCCAGGCGATGGCGTAGCTGGAGCCTTGCAGCTCCTGGCCGTGGAGGCGGAGGGGAAGTTTTTTGGCGGCGGGGTCGCGTTTTTCCGCGACGAGCTGGAGCTTGATGAGCAGGCCGGCGGAGCCGCAGGCGTAGTCGTAGGCATCCTCGCGGGGGCGGGGCTGTAGAATCTCGGCCATGAGGAAGCCGACCTCGGTGGGGGTGAAAAACTCGCCCGCGCTTTGGCCGGCGCCCTCGGCGAATTTGCGCAGGAGGTATTCGTAGCAGCGGCCGAGGAAGTCGGGCTCGACGTCTTTCAGGCCGAGGCGGTAGCGGGGATCGGAGAGGATTTCGATGACGCCGCGCAGGGCGGAGTCGCTGATCTCGCGTTCGCCGCCGGCACCGACGTGGTTGAAATCCACTTGGTCGATGATGCCGAGGAGCTGGGTGTTTTGGCGGGCGACGGCGCGGGTGGCGGTGGTGACGTGTTCGCCGAGGCTGGCGGGTTTTTTGCCCTCGGGCCAGGCGAAGGGGGCGCGGCCGGAGAGGACGGGCCAGCGGGCCTCGGGCGGGAGGTAGAAGCGGACGAGGCCGTGGTCGGCCTCGATGAGGAGGGTGGCGGTGTCGGCGTCGCCGTAGGTCTGGGTGAGGCGGGCGACCTCGTCGTCGAAGACATCGGAGAGGCGTTTGAGGAAAACGAGGGGCAGGAGGTAGTCCTTGAACTTGGGCGCGTCCTTCTCGCCGCGAATGGCGCAGGCGGCGTCCCAGAGCATCTGCTCCATGGATTTGTTGCCGAGGACGGTGGAGCGGGCGAGGCCGCGGCGGGGGCGGGCGGGGCCTGTGTTTATGATTTCGTCGGATTCGGAGGCCGAGCTGGAGCTCGGCGTTCCCAGGAGGGCGGCGATGGCCTCGCGTTGGGCGCGTTGGGGGGCGGATTTGCCGCCTTCCCAGCGGTTGACGGTGGCAAAGGAGACGCCGAGGCGGGCGGCGAGTTGTTCCTGGCTCCAGCCTTGACGCTGGCGGAGGGCGGGGAGCAGAGTAGAAGGGTCGAAGTCGGACATTAAGTCATGTTTGCTATAACAAACATGACTTAATGCAAGCTCAGGGCTTGCGGAAGAGGTAGTGGCTGACGAGCCACTCTTCGCCGTTTTTGTAGCCCCAGAGCTCGGCGCAGGCCATGTAGAAGGTGCGCCAGTAGGCCCACCATTTGGTCGCTTGCGCGGGGCCGTAGGTGTCGTGGAAGAGGGGCATGATTTCGGCGCGGTGGGCGTCCATGTTTTGCAGCCAGTGCTCGGCGGTCTGCTGGTAGTGGCGGCCGTTGACCTTCCAGTCGGCGACGAGAGTGAGGTCGGTCTGGAACTGTGGGAGGAGATCGTGAGCGGGCATCTGGCCGCCGGTGAAAAAATAGCGGCTCATCCAGTCGGTGGAGTCGCGCGCGATGAAGTGGTAGCTGAAGGCGTGGTGGGTGAAGATGTGGGTGAAGAGCAGGCCGCCGGGCTTGAGCCAGCGGGCGATGCGGCGGAAGAGGAGATCGTAGTTTTTGAGGTGCTCGAACATCTCGACGGAGACGACGCGGTCGAACTGGGCGGGGGCGATGTCGAAGGCGTTGATGTCGCAGGTGATGATACGGAGGTTGGTGAGCCCGCGTTTGCGGGCCTCGGTGTCGAGGTGCTCTTTTTGGGTGCGGGAGTTGGAGATGGCGGTGATCTGCGAATTCGGGAAGCGGGCGGCGTTGTAGAGGCAGAGGGAGCCCCAGCCGCAGCCGAGTTCGAGGATGTGCTGGCCGTCGGCGAGCTGCGCGCGCTCGACGTAGAGGGCGAGCATGAGCTCCTCGGCCTGGTCGAGGGTCTCGGTGCCGGCGGGGTAGAGGCAGCCGGAGTATTTGAGGCGGGCGCCGAGGCAGTATTGGTAAAATGGCGTGGCCACCTCGTAGTGCTGCTCGTTGGCGGCGGCGGTCTGCTCGGCGAGGGCGCGGGTTTTGAGGTCGGCGACGTAGGCGGCGCGGTCGTAGCGGGTAGTCTCCTCGCGGATACGTTTGGCGAGCAGGCGGCGGATGCCGAGGCGCACGAGGCAGTCGGGGAGGAGGTTTTTTTCGAGGAGACGGTCGATCATGTTGGAAAAAGGGGAAACCGCGAAGGGTCGCGAAGAGACGCGAAGAAAGGAGGCGGAAAGGAGGGTCAGGTTTTCTTAGGGAACCACGGGACGAAGGCGGAGACGCGGCGCTGGTAGGCGCGGTAGGCGTCGCCCCGGGAGCGGAGGGATTGTTCCTCGGTAAGCGGGATACCGGTGACGAAAAGCAGGAGGTAGAGGATGGCGGCGGGGGCGACGAGGCCGAGCCAGCCCCAGGCGGCGGGGAGGGCGAAGAGGGCGAAGCTCACCCAGGTCAGCCAGACGAAGAAGTAGTTGGGGTGGCGGCTGGCGGACCAGAGGCCGGTGTCGCAGACGCGGCCCTGGTTGGCGGAATCTTTTTTGAAGGTGGCGAGCTGGGCGTCGGCGAGGGTTTCGCCGAGGATGGAGACGGCGAACAAGGCGAG
>JBEGTN010000478.1:0-3038 GCA_041179405.1 Verrucomicrobiota bacterium | reverse complement strand
GCGAGTCTTTCGCCAAGTTCGGTCGGCTGGATGTCCGACATCAGGAGGCCGCGGGCGAGCTTGCGGGTCTTGTCGGCCCCGGTCTCGAGGAGAACCACGATGGCCTGGGCTTCCGCGGCCGCCGGGGCGTCGTGGTCGGCGAGGCGGCTTGCGAGGACTTTGGCGGCAAAGGCGGTTCCGACGAGGTGCTGGCAGATGTCGTCGTGGAGTTCCTGGCCGAAGGAATTGCGCTCGTTGGCGGCGACGGTGAGGAGTTCCTGCTCAAGCAGACGGTGGGCTTGGGCGGCGTCCCGAAGGGCGGCGGTGCGCTCCTCAACGCGGCGCTCGAGCTGGCGCTGGAGGCTGATGAGCGCGTGAAAAATGCCGATGAGGATGAAGCAGACGCAGAGGTCGATGAGGCGATTCCACCAGATGGCTCCGGGTTCGACGTGTTGGAAAATGCCGCCGGCGACATCGCCGACGAAGCGGACCGCGACGCAGAAGAGGGCGATGACGCACCCGGTCCGCCAGCCGAACCAGGCGACGGCGAGGATGATCGGGACGAGATAGAAAAATTGGAGGGAAACCCAGATGCCGGACTCGTAGTCAATCCAGCCCAAGGCTGCGGCGAGGGTGGTGATGACCAAAAAAGATCGGAGCCGACTCCAGCCGGGAGGCACCGTCAACCAGGCGAGCATCTGCACCATGAAGAGGGACCGTTGTGGCAGGGCGGAGATCGGCGGAATAAACGGTTGCGGGAGTGGTTTCACGCGGCGGTGTGGCGGAAAATCGGCTAACCGGAAGGCCGGGTCAAGGGCACTGCACGCGGAGGGCCCGGGGTGCCACGGCGCAACGCGGTCGCGGGCTAGCCCAAGTTCGTCAGTTCGGGCGGCGCGCGAAAAGAGTTTCAGAGGTAAGGCGTCCGGGGCGACGTGGTGCTTACGAGGGAGCCGCGTGCGCTCAGGCAATGTAGTGCCGAACACCCCCTTGTTGGGCGGCGCGGATTCCGCGATAATGCCGACATGTTCCTGCGGCGGAAAAACAAAAAGGCGCGCGGCGTCGGATACAGCTACTGGCATCTGTGCGAGACGGTGCGCACCGCACGGGGGCCGCGCCAGCGGGTCGTCGCTTCGCTCGGCAAGCTGGATCCAGAGGAGGTCGCGGGAGTGCGCGGCGGCTGGGACGATTTGACCGCGCTGCTCCGCGGCGAAGCGCCGGCGCGCTCGCCCGCCGCGCAGACCGCCGAGTTGCCCGGGCTGGAGTCGGCCCCGCCGTCCGGATCGGCGAGCACTCCGCCCGCCGCCCCGGCGACGCCGGCCGGACAGTGGGAACGCGCCGACGTCAGCGGGCTGCGCGTCGAGCGCACGCGCGATTTCGGCGAGAGCTACCTCGGGCTCGCGCTCTGGCACCGGCTCAAGCTCGACGAGTTGCTCGCGACGCGCTTGCCCGCCGGCCGCGAGTCGGTCGCGTGGTCGCACGTGGCGGCGCTGCTCACCGTCGCGCGTTTCTGCGCGCAACGCTCGGAACTGGGCGTGGCCGAGCATTGGTATGACACCACGGCCCTCGACGATCTGCTCGGCGTCGACACCGGCTTGGTCAACGACGCACGGCTCTACCGCGCCCTCGACCAACTCGGCGCCCACAAAGATGCGCTGTGTGCGCACCTGCTGACGCGTTACCGCGAGTGGTTCGGCGTGCGCTTCGAGTTTCTGCTCTACGACGTGACGAGCACTTACTTCGAAGGCCAGGCGGAGCGCAATCCGCAGGGCCCAGCGCGGCTACTCGCGGGACAACCGCGGTGACTGCCCACAGGTCTGCATCGGGCTGGTCTGCACGCCGGAGGGCCTGCCGTTGTCCTTCGAGACATTTGCGGGCAACCGCACCGATGTCACCACGGTCGAGGAGATCGTCGCGGCCATGGAAAACAAATACGGGGTCGCCGAGCGCATCTGGGTCATGGACCGCGGCATGGTCAGCGAGGCGAACATCGCGTTCTTGCGGGCGCGCAAGGCGCGCTACCTCGTCGGCACGCCGAAGAGCTGGCTGCGTCATCACGAAGCGGCGCTGTTGGAAAAGTCCGACTGGCAGGAGGCGCAGGCGGGACTGGAAGTGCGCTTCGTCGCGCACGAGGGCGGACCGCCGGGCGAAAAATATGTCCTCTGCCGCAGCGCCGCGCGCGCGGAAAAAGAACGCGCCATGCTGCAGCGGCAGAGCGAGGCCCTGACCGCAGCGCTCGGGAAGATCGCGGCGTGGCTGCGCCGCACGCCGCAAACCGAGCAGGAAGCGGTGGGCCGGCGGATCGGCCGGGCGTTGGGCCAGTTTCCCGCCGCCGCGGCGATCATCCACGCCACCGTCCAACGCGACGCGACCGGCTGCGCCGTCGACCTCCAGATCGCGAGCACCGTGGACGCGGGCCAAAAAGCGCACCGCCAGAAAGGCGCGTATCTGCTCCGCACCAACTGTGAGGAAACCGATCCGGCGCAATTGTGGCGCTGGTATATCCAGCTCACGCAGGCGGAAGCGGCGTTTCGCACCGCCAAAAGCGATCTGGGCCTACGGCCGGTGTTCCACCACAAGGCGGACCGGGTCCAGGCGCACCTGCTCGTGTGTTTTCTCGCACTGGCGATGTGGCGCACGCTCGAACAATGGATGCGTGCCAAGGGCCTCGGCACCTGCGCGCGGCAACTCGTCCAACAGCTCGCCGGCGTCAAAAGTGTCGACGTGCTCCTGCCGGTCCTGCGCAGCGGTGTGCGCACCGAGCTGCGCCTGCGCGTCGTCGCCACGCCCGAACCCGCGACCGCCCAACTGCTCGCCCACCTCGGCCTGCGCCTGCCGCAAGGCCCGCGCCTGATCGCGAATGTAGTGCCGAAAATCACCCCGGAATCCGCGCAAACGCTTGCACCACAACAACCGCGTTCCGCGAACTGACGAACTCGGGTTAACCTGAGCGGCACGAAACAACTCACCATCAACTCGGGCGCGAGTCTCATCCTCTACACCGACGGCAACATCGACGCCACCGGCAACGGCGGAATCAATAACACCTCGACCGCCGACAA
>JBEGTN010000477.1:0-3754 GCA_041179405.1 Verrucomicrobiota bacterium | reverse complement strand
ACACCCACCTGCTCGCCTTCTTCATGCTGAATGCGTCCAGCGGCGCGCACCCAAGCCAGCGCAACCAAGTGGCCGAGCGCCTGCGGACCGCCGGTCGCGAGGGCGCGACCTTGCTGACAGGCGATTTTAACGTGCGCGACCATGAGGGCCTCGAGGCGCAGTTCGCCGCCGAGGGGTTCACCACCGCCGACGGCAAAGAGATCACCTGGCGCCGCAAGCCCTACGTGCTCGACCACATTTTCTATAACTCGCCCCTGCGCTGCGTCCACTGCGAGGTCATCCCCACCCTCGCCAGCGACCACCACGTGCTGCTCGCGGATTTTGTCTGGGCCTGACTCCGACCGTAGGGGCGCAGCTTGACTGCGACCGCGCTTGGAATCGGAGCGGAGGCGAAAACGAAACGAAGCGGAAACAGAGCGGTCGCACGCGAGGTGCGCCCCTACACCCTGCCGGGATCGAGCCCGATCAGCGATCGGGCCTACCTTCGCTCAACCCCGACGCGCGCGCTCTTTTTCCTCTTCGCGCTCTTCCTCTAACCGCGCCTTCTCGTGCGCGATCTGGGCGCGGACCTTGTCGGCCTCGTCGAGCTGGCCCTCGCCGAGGGCTTTGTTGAGCTGTTGTTTTAAAAAGACCTCGCGCTCGGCGACCTTGCCCTTGTAGCGGGTGTCGATCTCGGCGAGGCGGGCCTTGGTCGCCGCGCTGACCGGTTTGGCGGCGGGCTCCGATTTGGCGAGGCGTTCCATGGCGAGTTCGTAGGCGCTTTTCATGGAGTAGGAGTCGTAAGCGTCCGCACCCCGAGCACAAGCACGAGCACGAGGACGGCGTAGGGCAGCCAATAGCCGCCCTCGCGCCTCCGCCAGCCGCGCACGTAGCCCAACGCGAGCAAGGCGGGCATACCGGCCAGCATGGCCGCGCCCAGCCACGCCGGGGTGAAGCCGGCCGGCCAGGCCACGCCAGGGATCTCGACCACGTGCTCCACCAGCCAGGCCATCATGGCCAGCAGGAGCGCCGCCGCATGGTTGAAGAGCATCGCCAACGGAGCCAGCCCCAGCCCGCCCGTGATCAAGGCGCACACCCCGGCGAACAACACCGGCGTCGAGAGCGGGATGAGCACGAGGTTGGTGAAAAACGCCCCCGGCGTGAGCAGATTAAAAAAACTCAGCGTCGCGGGCAGGCCCACCAGTGTGGAGGCGAGGCCGAGCGCGATCAGGCCGAGCGCCCAGTGGCCGAAGCCGTGGGTCAGGTGCCGCCAGCGGCCCCAGTTTTCTTTCGGCAGGTGGCTCCACGGCCGCCACATTTCCTGGAGGCGCTCCTGCAAAGGCACGCCGTAGAGCAGCAGCGCCGCCACGATGCCATAGGACATCTGAAAACCGGCCGAGAAAAGCTGGTGAGGGTCGATCACCAGCACCACCAGCGCCGAGGTGATAAGGGCGGCAAGGCTGTTGCCGGGCGCACGCCATTGCTGCGCGCCGAAGAGACACGTCACCATCCAGAACGAGCGCACCGCCGAGGGATCGCGCCCGGTGATCTCGACGTAGGCCCACAGCACTACGGTGCTCACCACGAAGCGCGCCCGGCTCGGTATCCGCACCAGCAGAAGAAGGGTGTTAATCGCCACCGCGATGCCCGCGATGTGAAGCCCGGAGATGGCGAACAAATGCATCGTCCCGCTCTGGATAAAGAGCTCGCGGTGGTGCGCATCGAGCTCCTGTTTTTGCCCGAGCATCATCGCCACGTAGAGCTTCGCCTCCGCCGGATTGTCATCGAGACCGATGCGCAGGATCGCCTCCAAGCGTGCGTCCGCCGCCGCGCAAAACCGTCCCCATGCGCCAGTCACGCCAGATACAACCGGGGTGTCCTCGAGGCGTGCGCGAGTGAAAGACTCGTTCACACCGGCATCGGCGAGGAAGCCGGCGAAATCGTTTTGCCCCGCTTGAAACGGCACGGTGGCAAGAACACCGAGCGCGGTGAACTCCGTGCCGCGCACCGGCTGCGGAAAAATCGCCGACCAGTTGATGGAGAAATAGATTTTCTGTCCGGCTAACTCGGCGAGGTGGGAATCCGTGCCTACCACCCTGGCGATACCGGTGACCCGCGACGCGGCCTCCTCTCGCGGGGCGAAGGTCCGTTCGACCCGAAGCGTGAGCCGTGCCTCGCGCGGCGGAAGCACATCACGTTCGGGCAGACGTTGGCGCACCTGCCCGATGCGCACCACTCCCGCCGCCGCGACCGCCACGAAAAGCGCGAGGACCCAGATGCCGGTGTGGCGTCGCGCCAACCAGGCGGAGACGAGCGCGGCGAACGCGAGCGAAGCCCAGAGAGCCTGCGAAAGGTGCGCGCCCCACGCGGCGTGCCCGACGGCAAGCCCGATGCCCCATGCGACGAGTATCCCCAGCAACGGAGCGCGATGGGAAAGGCAGCGGGGCGTCATGGGGCGACGGAGCGCTTAGCCGAGCGGGAGTTCGTCCTGGCTGGCGGCGGGGGCGAGGCGGGCTTGGTGGCTGAAGTAGTGGTCGTTGAAAAGTGGATACAGGCCGTAGAGGCGGTCGAGCAGCTCGGTCAGGCGCTCGCCCAGCGGGGGCAGGCCGGACTCGCCGGCGAAGTGGCGCGAGGGCTTGAGCGCCAGCAGCCAGAGCCCGAGGTCGTGGGCGGCGGTCTCGGCGGCGCCGGGGCCGGAGGCGGGGTCGTTCTCGTGGCGGATGGCGACGAGGCTGCGCTTCATCTCGTGCACGAGGTGGAAGAGGCTATGGGGTGCATCCGCCTGCTGGAGGAAAAACTCGGCCACGTAGCGGGGCTGGCTGCGCGTCTGGTAGAGGCGGCGGTAGGCGTCCTGCGAGCCCAGCATGCGCAGGAGGGCGGAAAGCTCGGGGTTGTTGCGAAAGTGGTCGCCGGCCTTGGGGCTGGCGGGTTTGTCATGCGCGCCGAGCACGTGACGAAGGGCGCTGCAAGTCATGGTGGCGCGTTCGAGGAGCACGCCGAGGCGGAGAAAGTGCCAGGCTGCGTCGTGCAGCATGGTGTGGTCGGCGGTGGCGTGGAAGGAGGGGATCTGCTCCAGCACGGCGGCGGTGGTCTCGGCGGCGAGCGCGAGGCGGGCCTTGGCGGCGGCGGATTTCTCGGGCGGGACGTGGCGGGTGCGCAAGATCTCGAGGCGATCGTGCAGGCGGGTCAACACGCGCCAGGCCTCGGGGCTCACGTAGTCGCGGAGCTGGCCGGCATTGTAGAGGGCGGAGCCGATGGCGGCGACGACGGAGCCGGAATTGGCGGAGTCGAGCGTCATGCGCCAGGCGAGGTCGGTGCCAAGGGTCTCGTGGGGGCGCGCGCGGGCGTCCACGCGGCCGGGCTCGTGGCCGGTGGCCTCGAGCAGGCCGCGCCAGACGGGGAGCCAGAGGCGGCGGTCACGGGCGGGAATCTCCTCAAGAGCGACGTCGTCGAGGATGGCCAGCATGCGGGCGGTGGCCTCGGCGCGTTCGAGGTAGCGACCAAGCCAGAAGAGCTTCTCGGCGGCGCGGGAACCGAGGCGGTTGATGCGAATGGTGTCGGTGTTCTCCTGGTGCTCGAAATCGGCGATGCCGCCGGAGTTGTGCCGCCCGAGGAGCACAAGCGTATCGGCGCTGCGGCCGACGCGCTCGATAGGGGCGTGGGCGGAGCCGAGGCGGAGCAAGCCACCCGGGAAAACCTCCTGCCGGCGCCCATCGGTCAATACGAAGGCGCTGAGGCAGACGGGAGTGCGACCGCCGTCGAGGGGCAGGGCGTC
>JBEGTN010000476.1:0-5128 GCA_041179405.1 Verrucomicrobiota bacterium | reverse complement strand
CGCCGGTCGCATCGCCACCGGCGGCGACACCCTCGGGGTCAATATCACCAAGGTCGGCACCGGCACTTGGACGCTCTCCGGCGTCTCCTCCTTCACCGGCGCGGTCTCCGTGCAGGAGGGTGCCCTCGCCCTCACCGGCTCGCTCACCAATGTCGGCGACTTCACCGTCCAGACCGGCACCACCCTGCGCCTCACCGGCGGCACCCTCGTCACCCCCGCCTTGCAAATCGACTCTGGGGCCACCCTCACCGGCTCCGGCACCGTCTCCAGCAGCGTCACCAACCAGGGCTCCATCCTCGTTAACACTGGCGGCACCCTCACCATCCAGGGCGACATCGAGAACGACGGCTACCTGAGCGTCACCAACGGCTCCCGCCTCGTCGCCACCGGTGCCTTCATCAACAACGGCCTGCTCGACCTGCTCTCCAGTCCCCAGACCACGCTCCCCGCCGGTTTCGTGAACAACGGCAGTGTCATCCTCTCCGAAAATCTCTCCATCGAGAGCTACGCCAAAAACGGCAACGACTTCACCCTCACGCTGCGCTCGTATTCGGGGCACAATTACCAGTTGCAGCGCACCACTTCGCTCGCCCCCGCCGACTGGCAGAATGTCGGCGCGCCCCAGGCCGGCGTCTCCGTGCTCAACCCCGACGGCTCCGTCACCGGTTCTCCGCTCACCTTCACCGATGTCGGCGGCGCGACCGCCAACGCCCAGTTCTACCGCATCTCGGTCTCGCCATGAACAGGCGCCGGCTCTGCGAGTAACGGCTCCTAGCGTGCAGCCAAGCCCCAGCCGCTGCTTGATCTCCTCCAGCGTCACGTCCGGCCCTTGCCTCACCAGCTTGCGCAGGCCGCTCACCTCCACTTCTTTCGATCTTGCCTAGCCTAGACGGGCCGTTTCAGTCGTCTCAACATCACGCACAGGGAGCATGTTACGCCTATACGCTTCCTGCTTGTCCGCTATGCAACCCCCTAGCCTCAGCTCCTTGCGCATGCGTGGCTTCTCACTGGCCTGCACCCGGCTCGTCACTCAGGTCGCCCTTTTGCTCTTCGCCTCCGGCTTCCCGTCCGGACTTCGATCCGCAGAGTGGCAATGGTCCGTGCCCGATGGCGAGACCCGCGCCTACCTGTGGATTCCCTCGGATTGCCAACGCGTTCGGGGCGTCGTGCTCGCGAATCACAACATGGTCGAGCAAGGCATGCTCGAACACCCGCTCATGCGCCAGACCCTCTCTTCCCTCGGCTTCGCGGAGATCTGGGTCGTGCCGTATTTCGACGCCACCTTCGACTTCAACCAGGGCGCCGCCGAGCGTTTCGATAAACTGCTGGCGGCGCTCGCCGATGCGTCCGGCTATTCGGAGCTGCGTCACGCGCCCGTCGTGCCGCTTGGGCACTCGGCCTGCGCGTCGTTTCCGTGGAATTTCGCCGCGTGGAATCCCGGCCGCACCCTCGCACTCATCTCCTTCAAGGGCGACGCCCCGCGCACCACGCTCACCGGCAACGGCAAACCTCGCATCGACTGGGGCGAGCGCTCCATCGACGGCGTCCCCGCCCTGATGGTGATAGGCGAATACGAGTGGTGGGACGACCGCCTCGCCCCGGCCTTCGCCTTCGTGGCCGCCCATCCGCGCACCCCCGTCGCTTTCCTCGCCGACGTAGGACGCGGGCACTTCGACTACGCCGATCGCACGGTGGCCTTCGTCGCGGACTTTATCCGCAAAGCCGCCGCCCACCGACTGCCCGCCGACGCACCGCTCGACCGCGCCCCTTCGCTTCAGCCCATCGATCCCCCGTCCGGCTGGCTGGTGGACCGCTGGCGCAAGGATCTGCCGCCCACCGCGCCGCCCGCGCCCTATGCCCGCTACACCGGCGAGCGGAAGGACGCGTTTTGGTGCTTCGACGAAGAAATGGCCGCAACGACCGAGGCGATTTACGCCGCCGAACGCGGGAAAAAACCACAGCTCATCAGCGTCACCTCAGCCGGGCAGCCCGTCGAGAAAGGCAACGGCGAGCCGGTGACGCCGCGCTTCATCCCTGACGCCGACGGCGTGACCTTCCGCTTGCAATCGGACTTCCTCGCCGTCGTGCCGCCGCACAACAGCAAGGCGGCCCTCTGGACGGGCACCCCCGCCGGCAGTCCCGTGGGCCACGCCACCGACGGCGTCCCGATCACGCTCTCGCGCATCGTCGGCCCTTTCGTCCAGACCGGCCCGGCTACGTTTTCCGTCCGCTTTGGCCGCGCCGAATACACCCAGAATCGGCGCAACCACGACTTGTGGCTCGTCGCCAGTCACCCCGGCGACGCGCACTTTAAGAGCATGGTCCAGCAGGTGATGGTTCACGCCGACATCAACCAGGACGGCGTGGCGCAAACCATCACCTTCCCCGCCATTCCCGACCAGCGCGCCGACGTGAAGTCGCTCCAGTTCGCCGCCCGCTCGGATTCCGGCCTGCCCGTCGCCTATTACGTTCGCGAAGGCCCGGCGGAAATCGACGGCGACACGCTCACGTTCACGGCGATCCCGCCACGGGCGAAACTCCCCCTCGCGCTCACCGTCGTCGCCACCCAATTCGGCCGCGCGAGCGATCCGAAAATCCAGACCGCCGAACGCGTCGAACGCACCTTTTTCATCACGCACCGCTAATTTGGAAATCTCATGAGCACCCACGCCAAACTTTTCTCCCGCTGCGGCATCCTGGCGCTTTTTTGCGGTCTCGCGGCGACCAGCGCCTCCCTCGCCAACCCGCCCGCCGCGCCTGCGATCAACCAGGCCGTGCGGGTTCCACGGATGGACATGGGCATCACCCAGCTTTCCAACGAAAAGCTGGATTGGTTCCTCGATGCCAAGTTCGGCATGTTCATCCACTGGGGCCTCTATTCCGGCCCCGCACGCGGAGAATGGGTGATGGAGCGCGAGGGCATTTCCCCGGAGGCCTATCGCCAATTCGCCTACCCCGAAAGCGGCGACGCCTATTTCGACGCCGCCGACTATCACCCGGAAGCGTGGGCCCAGCTTGCCAAGGATGCCGGCATGAAATGGATGTGCCTGACCACGCGGCACCATGAGGGCTTCAGCCTCTTCGAGAGCCCGCACCCGAATGCCTTCACCAGCATGCAGACCTTGAAGCGCGATCTCGTGGCGGACTACGTGAAGGCCTGCCGCGACGCGGGCCTGAAGGTCGGCCTCTATTATTCGCCGCTCAGCTGGCGTTATCCCGGTTACTACGACGTCACCGGCAAAAAATGCCTGCCCAATAAGTTCGGCTACACCACCGATGCCGCCCACGCGGAAAACGCCCGCCTGATGAAGGAGGAAAACTACGTGAACGTGCAAAAGCTCCTCACCGGCTACGGCAAAATCGACCACCTCTTCTGGGACGGCGCCTGGCTGGCCCAAAAGGGCTCCGATGCCGCCGCTGCCTATTTCCACGAGCCGGGAAAGTATCTGGACCCGTTGAACGCGTGGCCCATCTCGCGCAAATTCCAAGACATCGAGGAAGCCACCGGCCTGCCCCTCGGCATCATGGGCATGGTGCGCAAGTATCAGCCCGATGCGATTACCAACCTCCGCTACGGCTGGATTGGCGACATCAACGAGGAAGAAGGCCCGCGCGAGACGACCGGGCCGATTCGCAACCAGGAGATCTACGAAAAGTGCATCTCCATCATGAGCGGAAACTGGGGCTACACCGCGAAAACCATTCAGGCGGGCCACATCCTCTCGCTCGACGAACTTATTCGCTACCTCGCGAACTGCACCGTTCGCAACATGCCTTTCTTGCTGAATGTGACGCCCGACCGGCACGGCGTGATTCCCGAGGTGGAGCAAAAACGCCTGCGCGAAATGGGCGCCTGGATGGCCAAAATGGGCGACTCGATCTACGGCACGCGGGGCGGACCGTGGGAACCTGTGGATCGGCAATACGGATACTGCTACAAGGGCTCCACCGTCTTTGTGCATCTGCTGAAAAACTACGCGGGCGATACATTCAAAATGCCTCCCTTGGGCAATCTGCGGGTTACGAAGGCGTATGAGGTTTACACCGGCAAACCGCTGGAATTTTCCGACGCCGACGGCATCACCATCCACGGCATCGACCGCGCATCCTCGCCCGCCGACTCCGTGATCGCGCTCGTCTATGACCAAGACGTCCGCAGCGCCTGGGCCAAATAAACCGCCGCCACCCTGACCGCCCCACCCATGGCCACAAAACTGACAACGCTCTGATGAAATTCGGCCGCTCTTCCCTCCCGCAAATTTCCTTCCAAGAAACCGTCCGCTTACCTGCGGCGTGCGGTTGGCGAAGCGCGCTTGCGAGCGCCGCGCTTTTCCTCGCCGCGCCCGCCGTCTTCGCCGCCACGCTGACTTTCGACACGGTCGCGCCCGCGCCGACGGCGGAGGCGATCTCCAACTGGACCGGCGCGACCTTCGACGCCGACAACGTGGGCGGCAGCGGCACCAACGCCAACGGCAGTCCGAACAATGGCCCGGCCAACGACGCCACGACTTACGTGGCGGCTACTCAGCCCGTCCAAGGCCAGACCTTCACCACGGGATCAAACGCGGGCGGCTACACGCTCAACGCGATCACCGTGCGCGCGGCAGGTTATACGAACAACACTGCCAGCGGCACGAACCTGAGCGCCTATGATTTGAACGACACAACCTCAACGTTTCGCCTCCGCGTGGGGCGACCCGGCGGCACGACGTTCATTCCCGACACGATCGAATACGCCACCTCGGGCGGTGCCGGCAATCCCGGCCAGAGCAGTTCCGCCAACGGCTCGGGCACCTATCTCACCTTCACCCTCAAAGCCCCTATCGTCTTAAAACCAAACACGCTCTACGCCTTCGATCTCGGCACGACGGCGAATCAGTTTGAAATGCTCGGCACGCGCACCAGCGCCTATGCGGGCGGCACTGCCTACACCTCCGGGGCCAGCGGCCTGGGCGGAGGCACGCTCACCACGCTGACCGGCGAACGCGTTTTTCAAATCCAGCTGATCGCCTTCACCCCGCCGGCTCCCGGCGCGTTCGTGCATCCCGGCCTGCTCAATGACGAGGCCGACTTCGAGCGCATGCGCACCAAGGCCGCCCTCGGCATCGAGCCCTGGGCCTCTGCCTAC
>JBEGTN010000475.1:0-4544 GCA_041179405.1 Verrucomicrobiota bacterium | reverse complement strand
AACTCGATCTGCGGGCCGACTTCGTGATGGATCTCGACCGGCAGGTTGGCCGTCTGCTGTCTACCCTCGACCGGCTCAAAATCGCCGATCAGACGCTCGTTATTTTTACCAGCGATAACGGCGGCGCGATCAAAGGCGGCCAGCGCATGATCGCCGCCGGCCAGGATCCGAATGGTCCGTTTCGGGGTAACAAGGCTACGATCTACGAAGGCGGCCACCGCGTATCCCTGGTTTGGAAATGGGGCGATGGCACCGCCGCCGGCTCTAAAATCCATCCCGGCACGGTCTGCACCCAGCTCGTGTCGGTGCTGGATTGGGTGCCCAGTCTGCTCCAGCTCGTCGGCGGCAGCGCGGTCGAGGATCAGCACATGGACAGCACCAGCATGCTCAGCCTGGTGACCAGCCCCGAGCCGGACGCCATGCCCCCGGTGCGCAAGTGGCACCTCCATCGCGGCGACGTGACCGATGCGCGCATCTCGGTGCGCATGAATGACGAGGCGGGCAAATGGGTGCTCATCCGCCCGACGGCGAGCCGTCCCATGGAGCTCTACAATCTCGCCACCGACCTCTCGGAGAAAAAGAACCTCGTTGAAGGCTATAGCTCGCCGATCTCCCTCCCCGAAGACCATCCGCAACACGCACGGGTGCAGGCGATGAACCAATGGTTGGTCGAGCACGATCAGGCGGGCGAGCCCCGCACCACCGTCTTGCCGGGCACCCACGTTAACCTTTAAGCACGCCGCACCGATTTTAAGCATCGTCTTCCCCTTCTCATATTGCCCTCGTCATATTCCGCTTGCGCCGCCCCGATAGTCTTCAGCAAGCGGATGCTCAACCCCCGGCATTTTACCCCTCTTTTGCTCCTAAATCGTAACTAGCGACGCCCCTGTCGAATCCCCATGTTTTCCGAATTTAAGAAGCGCTTGGCCGATGTCTTCGGCGCCACCACGCCCGCCGTTTGGGTGCTCCTCGCGCTGTCCATCGGTGCCGGTGCGATCGTGTTGCCCCGCTCTTCGTCCCGGAAGGCCGGCATGAAGCTCTGGTTGTTCAACAAAGGCCACCAGCAGGTCTATGCCACGGTGGCAAACGATTGGAACCGCGAGCAGCCCACCCCCGCCACCAAGGTCACGACCCTGTTAATTGACGGGCCGGCCCTGGAGCGTCGGCTTCTTTCCGGTTTCATGTCTGGCACTCCGGTCGCCGATCTAGTCGAGACCGAGCGCTCGGTGGGAGCCAAGACTTTCACCGGTCCGGTCGAGGACATCGGCTTCGTGGACATCACGGATCGCTTGCGTCAGGAGGGCTTGCTGGATGCGATCAACGGGCCGTCTTTCGCGCCCTGGACCTCGCGCGGTCGTATCTTCGGCATCCCGCACGATGTTCACCCGGTGTTGCTGGTTTACCGCTCCGACATCATCGAGGCGGCGGGTATCGACCTGACCAAGGTCGAGACTTGGGCGGAGTTTTTCGACGCACTGCGGCCGCTGATGGTGGACGAGGACGGCGACGGCCGGCCGGAGCGTTATCCGCTCAACTTTTGGGCGAGCCAAATCCAATTGCTTGAGCAGCTGCTGCTGCAGGCGGACGGCACCTTGTTCGACGCGCAGGGGCGGCCGCATCTGGACTCGGAGCGCAACGCCTACGTGCTCGCTACGCTCGCCACCTGGTGCGGCGGGCCGCGCCGTGTGGTGGTGGACGCGGCCGAATTCACCGCTCCGGGCAACACCCTCAAACTCCGTGGCACCGTGCTCGCCTCGCTCATGCCCGACTGGCTGGGCGGCATCTGGAAGTCGGATATGCCCGGCCTGAGCGGCAAGCTGAAGCTCATGCCCCTGCCGGCGTGGGAGAAGGGGGGACGCCGCACCAGCGTGATCGGCGGCACGATGCTCGGCATCCCCAAAACGACGCGCGATTTCGAGGCCGCGTGGGCCTTTGCCAAAAAGCTCTACCTCGACCGCGAGATGCACGCCAGATTCTTTGCCAAAACCACCATCATCCCGCCCGTCAAAGCCTCCTGGAGCCATCCGGGTTTCTCCGCTCCCGATCCCTATTTCTCGGGGCAGGTTTCTGGCCAGCTCTTCATCTCGCAAGCGGGCAATGTCCCCTCGCGCACCAGCTCGCCTTACAGCGATATGGCGGTCTCGCGCCTGAGCGATGTGTTGATCGCCTTGGTGGACCGGGTGAACCAAGAGCAGATCTCCGATCCGGCCGCGCTGCTGCCGGATGCACGCGAGCGCCTCGCGCAGGCGCAGCTGCAGATGAAGACTTTGATCGAACGAAATGTTTTTTTGCGCGACGACGCCGCGCCCGTGACCAAGGCCGCCGGTGCCGCGTCCGCCCCCTAGTTTTTTTAACCACCATGCCGATGTCTGAAGTCGCCTCCAGCTCAGTGCCGGCCCCTGCCGCCAACCCTGTCGTTCCCCAAGGCCGCTACCGGGCGGAGCCGAGGTGGGTGCCGTGGGTCTTTCTCGCGCCGTTTTTGCTCACCTTCGGGGTGTTTCTCGTCTGGCCGCTGATGCAGTCGGTGCTGCTCGCGTTTCAGCAGACCTTCGGCCCGAAGACCTCCGCGTGGGTCGGCCTGGCGAACTTCAACTTCATGTTTCACGATCCGCTTTTCTGGAAGGCGGTGGGTAATACGGCCGGGTTTGCCGCCGGCGCGGTCTGCTTTCAGCTGCCGCTCTCGCTCGGTCTGGCTCTCCTGCTCAATCGACCGGGGCTGAAGGGCCGGGCTTTTTTCCGGATGATTTTCTTCGCCCCTTCGCTGGTCGGACTGGTCTTTGTGGGTTTGCTTTTCGGCCTGATGTTTGCGCCGCGCACCGGGCTGGTGAACACCACGCTGCACGGGCTGTTCCCGGCCTTCGATCCGGAGTTCCCCTGGCTGCAGCTTTACATCCTGCCCGCGCTCATCTTCGCCGCGCTCTGGCTCTACGTCGGGTTCAACATGATCTACTTTCTCGCCGCGCTGCAAAACGTGCCCGAGGAGCTGATGGAGGCCTCCGCGCTCGACGGGGCCGGGCCGTGGCACCGGTTCCGCCACATCGTGCTGCCGGAGATCCTGCCGGTCGCGACGTTCGTGGTGTTGATGTCGCTGCTCGGTTCGTTGCAACTTTTCGAGCTGCCTTTTGTGTTACTGAACGGAACCGCCGGGCCGGACAACCGCGGCCTCACCATCGTGATGTATCTCTACAACACCGGCTTCGTTTCGGGCGATCTTGGCTACGCCAGCGCGATCGGCTGGGTGCTCGCCCTTTTCATG
Organism: Verrucomicrobiota bacterium; assembly: GCA_041179405.1. Lineage (GTDB taxonomy): Bacteria > Verrucomicrobiota > Verrucomicrobiia > Opitutales > Opitutaceae > IMCC26134_A. The sequence goes on along the minus strand of JBEGTN010000475.1, from coordinate 1,288 downwards.
GGCGCCTTCGCCCTCGGACAACGCTGGTTCAGCAAACATCAGGAGGAAAGTTGAGGGCGGAAGCCGGCGTTCGGTATTCATAAATCGGATTCAAAACCTAGTCATTTTAAACATCATGCCACTTACCCAGTCCCAACGTCAGCGCCTGTTGCTCGCGCCGGTTTATGCCGCGTTGGTGGTGGCGGCCGGTTTCACCCTCGTGCCGTTTGTGTGGTTGATCTGCGCCGCGTTCAAAACCAACGCGGATGTGTTCTCCTCGAACTTTTTGCCTCGGGGTGACGGCTTTCTGGGCGTCGCCTGGGAGCGGCTGACGACCTTGAATTTTGTGCGTCTCTTTACCGAGCTGGGCATCGGCCGGGCGATGGCGAATTCGATTTTCCTCGCCGCCACCTCCGCGCTGCTCGCGACTTTTTTTTGCGCCCTCGCCGGCTATGCGCTGGCGAAGTTTCGTTTTCCCGGGCGCGACTGGGTGATCTCGCTGGTGCTCGCCGCGCTCGTCATCCCCGGCTCGCTCCTGATGGCCCCCGGCTACAAATTACTCTATGATCTCGGTTTGTTGGACAGCTATCTCGGGCTTCTCCTTCCGGGTATTACCCCGGCCTTCGGTGTGTTCCTTTTCCGGCAGTCGATGATGAACGCCGTGCCGGCGACTTTGCTGGAGAGCGCGCGTATCGACGGGGCAGGGGAGTTCCGGATTTTTTTCACCATCGTGCTGCCCTTGGTGCGCCCGATGATCGGTGCCTACCTGATGATCACCTTTCTCGGCGCTTGGAATAATTTCATCGGCCCGCAGATCGTGTTTCAAGATCCGGCGCGTTTTCCTCTCTCGGTGGCGATCAACCAGCTGCGCGGCCTCTATGGCACGGACTACGGCCTGATCATGTCGGGCACGCTGGTCTCGATCGCGCCGGTGCTGGCGCTTTTCCTTCTCCTGCAAAAAGAGTTCATCGCCGGCCTGACTTCTGGCGCGGTGAAGGGGTGAGCGCTAAAACTCAAAAAACTAGAAATGAGGCTCTCATTTGTGAGAAACGTGCAGGTTTGAGCCTAAAACCGGCGATGGAAACCGCGGATTACTCGGATGAACGCGGATATCAGAAAATTACGAAATATCCGTGACTCACCCGCCAGGAGACTTGTCTGGGCGACTGGTTTTTTCTGTATCCTGTTTTATCCGTGTAATCCGCGTAATCCGCGGGTGCGACCATGAAACTAACAACCACAACAGTGAAAGTCTGTTCGACCGAATTAAACGATTCGCGGTCGAAGGGCTCGGTCACGGACGCAGGCC
>JBEGTN010000474.1:0-3145 GCA_041179405.1 Verrucomicrobiota bacterium | reverse complement strand
AGGTGCAGAGTGCGGGGCAGGGCAGCCGTGCGACGGTGGCACAGTTGGCGTGGTCCAGGACATGGATGAGATTCGGGTCGAAGGTGCGCGTCAGGCCTCGCATCCGGACGGGAAATACGACGAATTTATCGAGGTAGCCCAGGAGCTTTGGCACACCTTGGTAGCGATAGGGTCGGGCGAGCCTGGAAAAAACCGGGGCAGGGATGGCGCGTTGCACGGTGTGCCCCTCGCTGGCTAAAGCCTCGTGGATCAGGGTGCCGGAGCGTAGCATGCTTTCCTGCCGGTCGCCGATGAAGTTGCCTACGAGGAGGACGCGCAGCGGCGTAGTGGAAGACGGTTTCATCGGGTGTCGATTTCCTGACCGTCGGACTCGTTTGCCTGGTCCGTATCCTCGTCCTCGGTGTCTTCGCGGCCTGGGGCGGCGGCGAGGGCCAGGCCGGCGCCAAAGACAGCGAATCCCAAAATGGTGGGGGGCGCCCATTGACCGTTTAACACGAGCAAGATGCAGGCCCCGGATAATATCCAGCCGAGGCTGTCGCCGGTGTGAATCAGGCCGCGCCAAGCGTTCCAGATCACGTGCAGGGCGAGCCAGCAGCGATAGAGAATGAAGCAGAGGCCGAGCATTGGGCCGAGTTCGAGCAGGATCTTTGGCCACTCACCCTCGGCGAGTAGAAAAGCGACTTCACCGCTGGTGTAACGGGCTCCAACGTTGGAGCCGAGCCCGATGCCGTGACCCAGGGCGGGAGCTTCGGAGAGGATGTTAAACGCCGTGAGAAAATCGGAGAAAAAGCGCCGGACTATAGTGCTCCCAATGCCGCCGCCCGCTACGGTGGAGTTTTCCCAGCGCGAGGAGAAGGCCGCGGTGAGTTCTTGGTTGGCGGCAAATTGGAAGAGGCCCAGCACTAGCACTAGTGGAAATAAAACAGCCCCGAAGCGCCGAACATCCCGCGCTACGGTGAGCAGTCCAAAGACGACAACGATCAATACTGCAAACAGCAGACTGCGGCTTATCGAAATGGGCACCGCGATGACAATGGCGGCGGTCGCCGCGATCAGGAGCCTGCGAGAGAAGGCACCGCGGTTTGTCCACCCATACATCACAAAGGCGGTCGCGAGTGGAAACCATGCCATGGGGCCGGTGATAAAAGAGAACGGTCCAGGCGGGCGAATTTTGCCGAGAGCGCCGCCGAGCTGTCCGCTTTCGCCGCCGCCGATGCCTTTGTTCAAGGCTGAGTTCGGGCTGGCCTGGTATTGCAGCAACATAAGCGCGGTGATACCGAGGGTGAGCCATAGGGCCACTCGACCAATCCGCAGCACGTCCGCATGGGTGAGCGTCTGCGCCATCACGAATATCAGCGGCACGTGGAGATAGTTGATACGCAGACCGTAGAGCGCCACTACTGGCGGTGTTCCCGTGACAAGGGCGAAACCAAGCGAAATGACGGCGAAGGCGACCAAGGCGAGTATGGCCGGACGGAAGGGGAAATGTCCTGATGCAAACGCGAGCGCATAGATCATCAACACCACCGGGTCGCGCACAATGAGCAACGGCTCGGCCAGGCCGGGCAGTATCCACTTGCGCAGAGCACCCTCGAGCACGAGCAGGAGGAAGTAGAGCCAGATGCAGGGCTTTAGTGCGGGGCTCACGGTGAGTTAAGGGGACCAGCTCGCGAGGCGAGGCGCTCCTCGATAGCCCCGATAATGCGTTGAGTGTAGTTTTCCCAGGTGAATTCCGCCGCGCGGGTCCGGGCTTTGGAACTCATCGCTTGCCGACGGTCTTCATCCTCGGCGAGCCAGGTCAGACGAGTCGCAATCGCGTCGGAATCCCGGATGGGGACGATAAAACCTTCGCAGCCCTCGCGCATAATATCGGGTGCGGCGGTGTGAGGCGTAGCGATGACGGGTAATCCGCAGGCCATCGCCTCCAGCAACACCAACCCAAAGCCCTCGAATAGTGAGGGGAAAACAAGCACATGGTGGCGGCTCATTTCATGGAGAATATCAGCATGGGGAAGGCTCGCTATGTGACGATGCCGGCGCAAGGCTTCCATCAACGGATCGCAACGGGCCGCCGGCACCGAGCCGATGAGGGTGAGCTCGAACTCCGCGCCGAGTTTTCGCAACGCCTCGAGTAGATAACGTGTGCCTTTTCGCTGCCCGAGTGAGCCCACGAAAAGCACTCGCAAGGGCTCGCCTGGTCGCCGCCGCGCCGCTTGAAGCCCTGGCGGCGGCGTAGGAGCGCCATAAGGGATGACCACGCTATGCTTCGGAGGCTTCGGTGCTTCAGCCAGAGTTGCCCGGGTAAATGACGAGGCGACAAACACGGTATCGGCCATGGCAAGTTCCTCATCTTTTCGGGTCAGCTTTGCCGGACTATCACCCAAACCAACCAGGGTGGCCGCCCACTCGGGAGATAGCTCGGCTTCTTCACTCAAGATGCGCTGGCCGGCCCGCCAATAGCCTATCGGCAGGTCATAAAAGCAGGCGAGCCCAAGAGCTCGCGCGACTGCGAAACTTGAGGCTGCACCGTCCTCATAGAGATAAACGCCGCGCAAGTCGGGTAGCGCAGAAAGGCGGGTGGCGACCCCACGATCCAGCGCGCGGTAAATTTGATCCACTGAACAAAAGCCGGTCTCATGACGTCCCAAGCAAGGTATCAAACGAGGGAGTCCGGCGAGACGTCCGATTTCTCGCCAGGGATGGATGCGTGCGAAAGGCTTGAGCGCGTCGGGGAGCTGTCGCCTCCGTCCCTGCCGTCGCCAAGTCTTGGGAAATAAGCTTAACCAGCTATCATCGGCGGGATAGTCGAGGCAGGTGTGGAACTCCGTGAGGACATCCGCCTGCGCCAAGCCTGCGCCCAAGGCGCGGACGAAGGTGTTGCCGGTCGGATGGGCGAGCAAAAGCATAGGAATAGTGGCTGAAAAATTCTGCGACGGGCTTGCGGTCAGGTCTGGAGAGAGGTGAATACGTCCAGATAGCGAGCGGCCACTGCGGCGGGTTGATGAATTTGCAGGTGTGCGTCCCGTGCAGCGACGCAAATGGAGTGTCCGCCGCTCAATGCACGCTCGATCAAATCAGCCAAACCGTCGGCATCACCGTTGGGAAAGGTCGCCCCGCAGGGTCCGATTGCATCGATCAAACCACC
>JBEGTN010000473.1:0-5826 GCA_041179405.1 Verrucomicrobiota bacterium | reverse complement strand
CGCTAAAGGAGCTTTTCGCCGACCAGGATTTCCGCACCCGCCATCGCCTCAGCGCGGTCAATTCTATCAACCTCGCCCGTATCCTCGCCCAGTGCGTGTATTACCTCTGGGCCTACCTCCGCCTGCCCCCCGGCGTGCGCGACGAAATCGAGTGGGTCGTGCCCACCGGAAATTTTGGCAATGTGCTCGCGGGCTGGCTGCTCCAAAAAATGGGCGTGCCCCTGCGCGGCTTCCGCGTCGCCACCAACCAAAACGACATCCTGCACCGCCTCTTTACCACCGGTGACTACCGCACCTCGACCGTCACGCCCTCACTGGCTCCGTCGATGGACATCCAGGTATCGAGCAACTTCGAGCGCTTCCTCTACTACAGCGTCGGGCAAAACCCCGCCAAGGTCCGCGAGATCATGGAGACCTTCAAGAAGACCGGCGCCTACGCGTTCGAGGCCTTCAACCGCGACACCTTCACCGCCTCGCGCTGCACCGACGCCGAGATTCCTGGGCTGATCCGCCAGGTGTATCAAGACTACGGTTACATCGCCGATCCGCACACCGCCTGCGGCTTCAAGTCGCTGGCGAAGGACCGCCCCAGCATCGTGCTCGCCACCGCCAGCCCGGCCAAGTTCCCCGACACCATCGTCTCGGCCGTCGGCATCGAGCCGACGCATCCGAGCCTGGAGACCTTGAAGGCGAAGCCCTTGGTGAAGCATCTCCTGCCCGCAGACGCGGCGGCCATCCGCGCCTACATCGACGCCCACGCGGTCTGAGGCGGGCGGGCCAGGGGTGCCATCTCTGAGTGTAGGGGCGCACTTCGCGTGCGACCGCTCCGACGAGGGGCGCAGCTTGACTGCGACCGGGTTTGGAGACGCGGCGCTCGCGGACGGAGACGGAGCGGTTGCACGCGAGGTGCGCCCCTACGTCGGACCGTCCTGCGCTGCGCACCGTTTTAGTGCAGGGGCGGGCCGTCTCCGGGTGTAGGGGCGCAGCTTGACTGCGACCGGGTTTGGAGACGCGGCGCTCGCGGACGGAAACAGAGCGGTCGCACGCGAGGTGCGCCCCTACGTCGGAGGCCTGCATCGACGCCCACGCGGTCTGACGCGGGCTCAGGCTTTGCCCGCGCCCGGTCCGGTGAGCACGCGGGGGCCCTTACGTTCGTAGAGCCTCATTTGGTGGCGGCGCTGGTCATGCTGGATGATCTCGGCGAAGCGGCCCCAGTTGACGAGGGTGCGGAAGATCACGCGCGGCTTCTCGTGCGGCAGCAAGGCCTGCAACTCGGCGAGCAGGGTGTCGTCCGCGAGCACCTTGTCCTCCTGCACGTTGATGAGGCGGACGAGGAGCTCGAAGATTTTCAGCTTCAGGATTTTTTCACGCAGGAGTTTTTTCTGGTCGAGCGTCGAAGCGGCGAGCACCTGGCGGCCAAAATCGGTGATGAACACGTCCTGCCCGGGCGTGCGCACGAGTTCCAACAGTTCGGAGGCTTTCAGGAGATTGACGACCGAGCCGAAGTCTCGCCCGAGGCGTTCGGCGATGTCGAAGATGTCGATCGCTTCCGTCGGCAGCAGCGCGAGCAGGCCGAGCACCTCGCCGGCGTTCACCGCCGGGATGATCACCGGGGCGATGCGGTGGTGCGTCTCGTCCACGGGGAAGCTGACCTTGCCGGCGTCGGGTCCGTTGACCGGGGCGTCGGGCAGGGTGGTGTGGGTGAGGATGCAGTGCAGATTCTCCACCGCCGCCGCGAAGGCGGGGGACTTGGGATCGCGCGGGTAGGGCAGGGGATTGGCGACGATCTGGTCAACGCGGCCGGGATTGGCGGCGAGCACGACGATGCGGGTGGCGAGCTCGACCGCCTCGTCGATGTTGTGCGTGACGAGGATCATCGTGCGCAACGGGTTGGTCTTGTCGGCGAGCAGGCGGGCGAGCTCGTTGCGCAGGGTCTCGGCGGTGAGCACGTCGAGCGCGCTGAAAGGCTCGTCGAGGCAAAGCACCTCGGGCGAGGCGACGAGGGCGCGGGCGATGCCGACGCGTTGTTTCATGCCGCCGGAGAGCTCGCGCGGATAGTTGTTCTCGTAAACGTCGAGGCCGACGGTGGCGAGGATGCGCTCCACCTTGGCGTCGCGTTCGGCGGGAGGCAGGTGCTCGACCGCGAGGAGCACGTTGCCCCGCACGGTGAGCCAGGGGAAAAGCGCGAAGTTTTGAAAGACCATCGCCACTCCTGCCGCGATGCCATGCAGCGCCCGGCCGTGGTGAAACACCTCGCCCTTCGACGGCGTGATGAGGCCGGTGAGCACGCGCATCAAGGTGGACTTGCCGCAGCCCGAGGGGCCGAGCAGGGCGACGACGTCGTTGGCCGACACGTCGAGGCTCACGTCGGAAAGCACGAGGTCGCGGTGGGTGCCGCTGCCGTATTCGTGGCTGACGTGGCGGAGCGAGAGGATGGGGGCGGACGCAGACATGGCGATAAGGACGGTGGGTGGCGGTGGAGGGCGTTCAGCCGAAGCGGCAGCGTTCGTTGGCGAGGGACTGGAGTTTTTTCCAGACGAGGCGGTTGATGAGCACGACGAGCACGGCCATGACGATGACGCCGGCCGCGAGTTGCGGGTAGTCGCCGGCGTTAGTGGCGCGGCTGATGTAGGAGCCGAGGCCGGTCGTTTGGACGAGGCTGGTGCCCGAGCGGACGTATTCGGCGACGATGGTGGCGTTCCACGCGCCGCCGGCGGCGGTGATGCAGCCGGTGACGAGGCCGGGCGCGATCGCGGGCAACAGGTAGCGGGTCCAGCGGCGGACGCCGGAGAGGCCCATGATGGCGGCGCAACTGCGCACATCGTTCGGGATCGAGGAGGCGGCGGAGACGACGTTAAAAAGCACATACCACTGCGTGCCGAGCACGATGAGGGGGACGGCGCCCCAGCCGAGCGTGCCGCCGATCAGGCCCACGAGGGTGAGTATCCAGGGATAAATCATCGGCGCGGGGAACGAGGCGGCGAACTGGATGAAAGGCTGGAGCCGCCGGGAGTAGGCGGGATTCAAGCCCAGCCACACTCCGACCGGCACGGCCCAGAGCACGCTGAAAGCGAGGGCGGCGAATACGCGCAAGGTGGTGTAGCCGGTGCCGGCGGCGATCTCGCGCCAGTCCGTCAGGTTGAGCTTGGCGATGAGCAACCCAAGCCGCACGACCGCGTAGGCGCCGAGCGCGAGCAGCGCGACGAAAGCGAGGTTGGCGAGCCAGCGCCCGAAGGCGGGCCGGGGGCGGGACGAGGCGGCTTGTTCCTTTCCGGCGTGGGGCGCGTGACGGCGGCGCAAGAGGGTGTCGGAGGTCTTTTCCCAAACGAGCGTGAGGCGGCGGAGCGCGGTGGAGCGGGCCAGCCAGAGGGCAAAGCGCCCTGAGCCGGAGTCTGAGCTGGCGGAGCCGGCGAAGTCGTCGAGGTTGAACTTTTTCGACCAGCGCACGAGCGGCCACCAGACCAGCCGGTCCACCGAGACGATGATAACGCCCATCGCGATGACCCCGTAGATTTGCGCCGACACGTTACCCTGGGCGATGGCCACGCTCATGTAGGAACCGATGCCCGGCAGGCGAAAGTCCTGGTCGCCGAGCTGGAAGGCTTCGGTGATGCTGAGGAAAAACCAGCCGCCGGCCATCGAGACCATGCTGTTGTAAACCAGGCTCTGGGTCGCGAACGGGAGCTCCACCCGCCAGAAGCGTTGCCAACCGGTGAAATCGTAGAGCCGGGCAAGGTTGCGATGTTCGGCGGGCACGCCTTGCAGCGAGTCGTAATAGCTGAACGCCATGTTCCAGACCTGGCCGGTGAAAATCATCACGATACAGGCGATTTCGAGGCCGATGTTGCTGTGGGGAAAGATTCCCACCAGCGCGAGGACCAGGCCGGGCAGGAAACCGAGGACGGGAATGCTCTGGAGCACATCGAGCGCCGGCAGGATCAGGCGGCGGGCGCGCAGGTCGTAGAAGGCCCACGAGGCGATGAGAATGGTGAAGACCAGCGACAGCCCGTAGGCGAGCCAGCTTCGCGCTAGCGAGTAGAGCGCGTAGAGCGGAAGAACGGACGGCGAAAGGTCGATGGGCGCGGACGTTTTGAGCGGAGCCTGCCACTCCTCCTCGACGTTGAGGGCGCCGAGCAGCACGGCGGCGAACAGTCCGATCACCAGCAAGTCGCTCCAAACACTGGAGCGGCGGATTTCGGGTGAGGGTTCGTGGCGAGCCATGCGGTTGGGTTTTGGTATCGCGGGCGGAAAAGGGAGACAAGGTCTATGCGGATGGTCTCGCGGAGGCGGACCTTGTGCCTATCCAGTTGCATCTTTCGGCGGCGCGGCAAAGGTCCGTGGTGATTCCACCCGTGACCACGAAATCTCACCTTCGACTGGGCGTAGTGTTGGCGGTCTGCGCGTTGCTGGGCGCGTGCCAGAGCGCTCCAAAAACCGAGCCGGTCGCGACGATTGTTGATCACCCGCCACTGCCGGCACTGGCCCGGACCGAGATCGTGTTTACCTTGGCTCCGGCGGAGGCCGAGGGCATGGGCCTGGCCATTGCGGAGGGTGGCTGGCGGCGGTTTATGGACGAGGAGGTGACGCCGCGCTTTCCTGAACAAGTCAGTGTGGTTGACGGCATCATGCAATGGCGTGCCGATGCGGGCGCGCCCATCGACCGCGAGCGCTCCAAAGTGCTGACCTTCGTCCATGCCGAAGCTGACGCGGACAGGGCGAAAGTCGCTGCCATCCTCGTGGCCTTCGAGCAACGGTTTCCGGATGGAGGCTACCGGTCGGTGGAGTATCCGGTTACAAGCGCGAAGCAACGCGCGCCGTTGCGTTGAGGCGCAAAAAAGCCCCGGTCGTCGTGGCCGGGGCTTTTGTTTTTTAGCGAGATCGCGCCTGACGCTCAGGCGGCGACGAAAGCGATGCTGATGATCTCAATACGCTCGCTGGGCGTGCTGCGCTCGGGACCGCCGGTGGCCACGTTTGCGATGGCGTCGAGCACCTCGTCACCCTTCACGAGCTGTCCGTAGGCGGTGTATTGTTTGTCGAGGAACTTGGCGTCGCCGTGGCAGAGGAAGAACTGCGAGCCGGCGCTGTCCGGATTGGACGAGCGGGCGGCGGACAACACGCCGCGCACGTGGCTCTTGGCGTTGAACTCGGCCTTGATCTGGTAGCCGGGACCGCCGGTGCCGGGCTGGCCGCTGGCGCCCTTCTTGGAGTTGGGGCAGCCGCCCTGGATCATGAAGCCCTTGATGATGCGGTGAAAGGCGGTGCCGTCGTAGAAGCCTTTTTTGGCGAGTTTCTTGAAATTTTCGACGTGGCCCGGCGCGACGTCCGGCCAGAATTCGAGGGTGAGGTCGCCCTTGGTGGTGGTTATAACGGCTAGTTCTTTGGTGGTGGTGCTCATGGATAAAAAGAGGGCGATGGTCACGCTTACCGTTTCGAGCTGCAAGCCCGAGTTCGAGTTGGTTGCCAGCTGAAATGACAATAAGCTTAGAACCGTCAAACGCACCTGCAAGGCCACTCCGTTGTTCATTCGCTCAAATGCGAAGCAGTTTTATGTTTCCCTATTTTGGAAGGTGTCTGACTGTTACCGACCTGAATGATTGAGCGTAATTTCCATGTTCCCTTCGTCGCCAAACTGGCCTTGGCGGAGAAACAGATACAACAGAACTATCGCCCGCTCATCGCCATCCATAAGTGGTTCGCCCGCCGCCCTGGCACTCTGTTTCGTGCACTAATACTTTCCGAGCTTGGCGAGTCGCGAGTGGACCGAACTTTTTTCCAAGCGCACAACTTTGCAGGCAAACACGTCCACGATCCATTCATGGTCGGCGG
>JBEGTN010000472.1:0-4455 GCA_041179405.1 Verrucomicrobiota bacterium | reverse complement strand
TTCCGCTCCCTGTAACGATCGCCGGTCGCGCCACCATCCCTGCCGCATCCACCACCAAACTAAGCTCCAACGGTCGCCAGCTTGCGGGCACTGTTCCTGCCAACGTATCAATATCAAGTGCCGCAGCGGGTGAGCTTTCCCCTTCCCGGTATATTTCCAGCCGGGCAACCCTGGGCCGGGGGGCTGCCGTAGGGGTGGCATCATCCCTTCGCGCCAATCCCTCGAACCAGCGACCACGACCGAGTGTTTCCGCCGCCTCTTGCGCGGACTTCGGCCCCGAGGGGGCGAGCACGGCCCTGCCCGCACCTGAGTCAGGGAACACCAGCGTGGACTCGAACAACTCCCCCACCCTGCCGCCCGGCCTGGCCCCCATGGGCGCGGGGGCGTTCAATGCCACCGACTCGCTGACCGGCATAAACAGCGGAGTCGGGTCCAATAACTCCAACCGGTCGCGCGTTTCATTTGCGCGCGACATACGGTCCACCCGGGTCACCACCAATTCCGGCGCGGTGATCGCGAAGCTCGCCTTTCCCGCCGGAGCGTTGATTCGAACGGATGCAGCCATCAGGATTACACCGGCCAGGGCAGCGGTAAACCCTGCCAAAGGCAGCAAACGAAGCCGTTCGCGCGCCGCGCTTAACGTATTCTGCGGTGATAGTCTCATCGGAGCTCAGGGCGCTGCCTTCGCCGAGCGTTCAGTGGCGATCAACACGCCGGTAAAGCCGGCGTCTGCGGCGAGCGAATAGATCTCGGCCAGATCCTTGGCCGGCAAGCCCGCCGAAGCCTGCACCAGCAACCGTTTCCCGCGTCCTTTGCCGACCTTTTCCTTAAGCCACCCCGCCAGGGACTTGAAGTCGAGAACCTGGCCCTCGACCAATGCGATGCCCGCCGCAGGCACCGCGATAACCACGTCCGTCGTGGCCGCACCCGTGCCGGCGGCGCCGGCGGCGGGCAGCGCGAAATCGACCGCCAGCCCCGGAGAAAGCACGAAACGCGAGCCGAACAATCCAAAGAACAACGCCAGCAGCCCGACGTTGACGTAAAACAACGCGGCCCCGCCGCGCGGCGCCTCGCTCAACTTCGAGGCCAGATCGAGCGGTCGGGTGATCATGGCCTGGCCTTTTTGTCATCGGCCGGAGTCGAGCCCGGGCCGGCGGCTTCGTTAAGCGGCTTCTCTTTGTATTCGATTAACAGATACCGCATTATCTCGTTTCCGGCCCACTCCACATCGCGGACGATCGCGCGCACCCGTCCCGACAGCAGGTGATGCCCGAGGTGGCAGGGTATCGCCAGCGCCAGGGCGGTTCCAGCGGTGATCAAGGCCTGCCACATGCCGGCGGAAAGCGCCTGCGCGGTCGCGTATTGCCCGCCTTCCATGAACGCGCGGAAGGTCGTGGACATGCCGAGCACGGTGCCCAGCAATCCGACCATCGGGGTGATTTGCGCGATGGCCGCGAGCGCGCCGAGCCTGCGCTCCAGCGAGGGCAGCTCCACGACCGCCGCATCCTGCACCGCGTAGCGCAGCCGCACCTCGTCCTCACCGGCGTGCAACAAGGCCGCCTTCACCACGGCGGGCACCGGTCCCGGAGCTTCCTCGCACACCGTCACCGCCTCGACTATGCGGCGCTGGGCGAGGATGTTTTTAATGCCGTCCAAAAACTCGGTGGAGCGGATCTGCCCGCGGTGAAGGAACAATATGCGCTCGACGAAAAGCACCAGGGCGAGCACGCCGAGCGGCATAAGCACCCACATGACCGGTCCGCCGCGGGTCAAGAGACTGAGATCGGTGAATTCCATGATAATTTGTAATTAAAAAATTGATACTTCAACGGGTCGCAGCCGGTGCCGGCGCAGGAGCGTCCAGCCGGGCGCGGGCGATCGCCAGACCGGGCAATCCCTTCGCGATGACAAGCCGGTAAAGTTCCCCCGCCTCCTCGCGCCGGCCCGCCTCCTCGTGCACCCCGGCCATGCGCACCAGCAGGCGGCCGATCCAGTAGCGCCCGCGGGCGCCGAGCCGTTCGGCGGCGGCGGGTTCCAGCAGGAGCCCCTGGGCGACCGGCCACCACACCGCCAGCGCGGCCTGCGGATCACGCACCGCCAGCATGTCGCCGAGCTTGAAACCAGCCTCGGCGCGCAAATCGACCGGCGCGCTCGTGAGATCGCGCAAGCGCTCCAGCACTGTGATCGCACTCTCGAAATGCGAAGGGTCCTGCGCAGCCTGCGCACGGTGGCAGTCGGCCAGCGCCATCTGGGCCTGCAGCACATCGGGATGCTGGGCGAAGCGATTCACCAAAAGTTCGTAGATCTGCTGCGCGACGGGAAACTGGTTGAGGCGCCTGAGCAGGTCGCCCTGCTTCATGCGGGCCGGGAATACCAATGGGTTGCCGTCGTATTTCTTCACCAACTCCTCGAGTAACACATAAGCTTGCTGGTAGGCGTCATCCTGCCCGCGCCGCTCGGCGAGCAGCGCCGCCTGGTAAAGCGCGTAGGGTGCGTAGTCGTGGGTGCTGAAATCCTTCGCGAAACGGGTCAGCAGGGCCTGGGCGTTTTCGAGTCCGCGGCCGCCGGTCGTCGCCTGAATGTCAGCCTCGACCAGGAAGGTCTGCAACATCGCCTCGGTGCCGTTTTGGTCCGCACGCACGCGACGCAACTCGGTCAGGGCCTCGTCCGTGCGTCCCGATTGGAAAAGTGCCTCCGCCGCCACCAATCCCGCCAGGCCGGACACCTCCCGCGCCAGCTCCGGCTGCACGCCGTCCAGCTCCTTTGGCACCGCCTGCGCCAGCCGGAGAGCGTCATCCGCATGTCCCGCTTCGATCGCCAGCCTGGCCTCGAGCCAGGCCAAACGCGCCCGCAGGTCGGGCGCTTGCGCTGAGGCCGAGGCTTCGCCGCGCAGCCGGCTCACGCGCTTCAACGCATCCTCGCGCCGTCCCGCAGCCTGCGCGGCCCGGGCCATGTTCCACTCCACCTGCCAGCGGGTGACCGCGTCCACCGCCGGATTGGATACCGCCTGGTCGAGCAGCGCGGCCGCCGCGTCGAGACGGCCGGCCGAGATCTCGGCCATGCATTGTTGAAAAAACACCTGCGCGGTCGTCACCCCCGGCGGGAGGTCGCGCAAAACCAGTTCGTAGGCCCCCGCCGAGGCCTGGAAATCCTGCGCCCGGTAAAGCGCCTCCGCCGTCAGCAAGCGCAGGCTGGCCTTTGCCGGCGGATCATCCGTCGCCCCGGCCGCTTGCGCGGCAAAATCCGCCGAGGTGCGAAAGCGTTTCAACTCCCACGACACCGCCGCCAGCAGCGTGAATGCCCGTGCGCGCAGGGCCGACGCGGGATAGCGCGCGAGGTGCGACTTCGCGTCGGCATCGGCTTGCGGGTAGTCTTGCGCCGCCAGCGCGAGGTCGGCGCGCACGAGCAGCATTTCCTCATCCAGTGCGTGCGGCTGGGCGCGCTGCAAAAGCTCGTCCAGCGTCTCGCGCAAGCGTCGGCGCGACTCCGCATTGCCCGCCGCCTCGGCCAGTAGATAAAGCGCCATGCGCTGCTTGGCGGCGTCCGCTCCGGCGATCAACAACTGCTCCAGCGCCACCCGTCCCGCCGGCTGGGCGGGCAGCGCCACCAGTCCGATCAGCAAACGTAAATCATCCTGCCCCGGCGTGCCGGCCGGCAGGGCCGCAAGACGGGTTTGCAGATAAGTCACCGCCTCGGTGCGGCGCCCGAGTTGCGCCAGAGCCACCGCGTATTGCAGGGCGTAGTCGTTGCCCACGTTGCGTCCGGCGTAGCGCTCCGCCGCATCCCGCAGGGAGTTGGCCTGATTTTCCGCGACCTCACCTTGAGCGATGCGCAATCGTTCCCGGATCAGGCCTATCCTCGCGCGCTGCCACTCCGAGGTCGCCGCGAGCGATGCCTGATCATACGCCGCCGCCGCCCTGGACGTCTCTCGGGCCGCCTCCGCCAGCTGGCCTTGCAATAAAAACAACCACGCCCGCTCCTCCGCCGCCAGCTGCTCGGGGCGCAACCCCTCCGCATCGCTCTGCGCCACCGCCCACCTGCCCTGTCGCGCCGCGATCAGCCCCGCCCGCAATCGATAGGCCGGGGGGCGCGTAGCACCGTGTTTTGCGAGCGCGCGCTCGGCCTCCGCGAGCTCCCCCATGTCGAGACGCGCCGTCGCCAGAATCAAGGCCGCCGCATCCCGGGCCTCGCCGCCCGCCACCGTGCGTGCGAGCACCTGCTCGGCCTGCGCCGCCGCCGTCGCCGTCAAGCCCAGCGCCAGCGCGCGCGCCGCCTTGTCATTGCTGACGATCAGGTCGCCACCCGCTTCGGGTGTGGCGGCCAGAGGCACCGGAGCGAATAAGGTGGCTTCAGCCGCCCGCGCCAAAACCGGCGTCAGCAGACAGATAAGCAGGATGAGGCGGCGCACCATGAACTCGTTGTTGAGCGGATAGGGTTAAAGGAGAGGGGCTAAAC
>JBEGTN010000471.1:0-3951 GCA_041179405.1 Verrucomicrobiota bacterium | reverse complement strand
GCAAAGGCGTGGACCTGATCGGCACGGGGGACTGCCTTCAACCCGCGTGGCTGCGGGAACTGGAGGCTGGTCTGCGACCGGTCAAGGCGCAGCCGGGATTCTTCGCGCTGACGAAAGAACTGGGCGAAGCCGCGTCAGCGCAGTTGCCTGAAAAACTTCGCCGTCCACTGCGGTTTTTGTTGAGCACCGAGATCCATTGCTCGCCAGCGGGAACGGCCGAACTGCGTGGACCGCACCATCTGGTCTATTTTCAGACTTTTGAGGCGGCGTGGGATTTTCACCGGAAGCTTCTGCCCTTTGGCGATCTGAACGAAGGACGCCCGCGCGTGCGTTTGTCGTCGCGGCAACTGTTGGAAATGGTGCTGGAGCAGGGCGGCGGCTGCGAGTTCGCGCCGGCTCATTGGCTGAATCCGTTTTTCTCGATCTGCGGAAGCCAGGGCGGAGGCGACGGCTCGCTCCTGGAGCAGTTTGGTTCGCTGGCACCGCACGTGACGCTGATCGAGACGGGGCTCACCTCGACGCCGCCGATGTGCCGGCGTGTCTCGGGTCTTGATGGACGCCGGCTCTTTTCGAATTCGGACGCGCATTCGTTGGAGAATATCGGCCGCGAAGTGACCTTGATCGAAGGCGCTACGGATTATGAGGCGGTATTCGGGGTCTTGCGCGGGACGGGGCCGGGGCGTGTCACGGGCACGGTGAAGTATCCGATCGAGCGCACGCGCTACTTCCGCAACTGGTGCGGAATTTGTCAGGACTCATTCGACGGAATGACCTGTCCGACCTGCGGACGAAAGCTGGCGATGGGCTCACGTGACCGGGTTCAGCAGATCGCGGATCGCGCCGAGCCGGTGTTTCCGGCAGATGCGCCGCCGTGGCTGATGCTCCTGCCGCTGGCCGAAGTGTTGTCCGATGTGCTCGGCGTGGACGATGGCAGCAAGGCGGTGCAGCAACAGCACGCGCGGTTGTTGGAAAGGCTCGGAAATGAGCGCTATATTTTAACGGAAGCGACGCATGACGAGATCGCGCGCGTCGGCACGGCGCAGCTGGCGCGGATTATCGTTAGCCAGCGCGTGCAACCGCCGGGACGGAAGCCGCCGAAGCCGAAGCGGGCGGATGACGATAGCGACCAGTTCTCGCTGGGGATAAATTAGCTCACGCGACGTCCGCGTAGCCTTTGCGGAGTTTGGATTGGATGAGTTGTTCGGCCGAGCAGAGGGCATCGGCTTCGGTTTCGAATTGTTTTTGCTGGGTTTGACCAGGAGTGCCGATGCGGCCGAAGCGGACGGTGAAGGCTTTTCCGGTCACGATGATCTCCCAGAATTTTTTGGAGTCTCCCTCGGTGTATTTTAAAGTGCGGTGGAAGACACCGCCGCTGGCGGGCGAAACCGGTGGCGACACAGGCGGCTGCGAAAGAGCCACGGGAGTTTTAGGAATAACGGACGGAGCCGGTGCGGGGGTTTCGGGTGGGACTTCAGGAAGCTCCAGCGCTTCGGCGGCGGCACCGCGTAGTGAGCTTTCGATACGGGCGAGCACGGCGTCCGGTTCGTGGAACCAATCTTTGGTCAGCACGAGCAGAACCTGCCAGCCGAAGGCTTTGAGGATGGACGGGCGGGTGAGGTAGCGGTCGAGGAGGCTGGAGTTGGCGTAGTGGGCATCGGTGTCGATGAGCAGACCCAGTGAATAGGCGCGGCCGTCTTTGGCGCGGATGGCGAGGTCGCAGCGGAAGCGGGACTGGCCGGCGTTGAGGTCAACGTGATGGCCGTGCGCGCGGAGTTTGGCGGCGAGCTGGCTCACGACGGCATCGCGCTCGGTGAGCGGGGCGAGCGCGCGGCGGCTGAGGGGATTGAGGTTTTCCAGCACGCCACGCGCGCCGGACTCGTCGCCGCGTGAAAGGCTTTCGGCGTAGCGGAGGAAATTACGGAGCGCGTTGGCACCGTCGTTGTAGTCGTTGGTGATGTCGGCGTGGCGGATCGAGGAGACCACCGCCATGTGATGGCGGGCGCGGGAGAAAATCACGTTGAGACGTTTCTCGCCGCCGCGTTGGTTGATCGGGCCGAAGTTCATCAGCATCTTTTTATCGCGATCATAACCGTAGCAGATGCTGAGGAGGATGATGTCGCGTTCGTCGCCCTGGACGTTCTCCAGATTCTTGATGAAGAGGCCGCAGAACTGGTCGTCCTCCTCGCGGTTGATCTCGGCTTCGAGGCGGGTGGCGAAGTCCTTATCCTCCTCGGCGAGGGCATCGAGCGCGCTTTCGATCTCGCCTTGCTGGGCTTCCGAAAAGGCGACGATGCCGATGCTGTGTTTGGTGTCGCGCAGCAGGAGCTCGCGGACGACGCGGGCGATGTAGGCGGCCTCGGAACGGTTGCGGCGTTGCTCGTAAACACCGTTTTCAAGGAAGTGAAAACTGATGCTGCGGCCGAGCAAGGCGTCGGTGTTGGTGGCTCCTTGGTCCGGGCTGGAGACGACGAGCTCGTGGCGGGAGGCGGGGGCCAGGTGACGGTCGGGAATGGTGAAGAGATTGCCGCCGTAGAATGCGGCGTTGGAGAAGCTGATGAGGTTTTCGGAGCGGCTGCGGTAGTGCCAGGCGAGCAAGGTGGACGGCAGGTTGCGCGCGGCTTGAGACAGAAAACTATCGGCTTCGAGATCGACGTCGATGCGCTCGGCGACGTCGTCCTCCGCACCATTGCCTTCGGCGGTGGAGCTGCCGCCACCGCCGCCGAAGAAATTGGTGGGCGGGAGCTGCATCTCGTCGCCGACGACGATGACCTGGCGGGCGCGATAGACGGCGGGCACGGCCTCCTCGACCGGGATCTGGCTGGCCTCGTCGAAGATCACGACGTCGAAGAGATCGGGGTCGAGCGGGAGCGTGTCCGACACGCTGAGGGGGCTCATCAACCAGACCGGCTTCAGATCGCGCACGACTTCGCCGGAGTCACCGGCGGCAAGGTCGCGAATGGATTTGTGGCGCATGGTTTTTCCAAACTCGTGCTCCAGCTCGCGACGGCCGGCGGCGTAGGTTTTTTTGAAGGCCTTTTGCGGCTCGGTGAGCTGGGCGGAGGGAAGGCCGGAGAGACGCACGTGCTCGCGGAATTTAAGGCGGACCTGGTTACGGATGACGACGGCGTTGGTCTTGAGCCATATGCGGTGATGCTCGTCGATGCGGCTGCGGTAGGCTTCGAGGAGGCGGCCGTCGAAACGGTTGAGCGCGATGTCGGTGCGGTAGATGGTCTGGAGGGTTTTGAAGGCGATGGCGGCTTCGAATTGGCCGAGACGGATGTCGGCATTGCGCACGGCGTAGCGCAGCGACTCGGGCGCAGCGACGAGTTCGGTGAGCAGCGGAAGAAGATCGGGCAAGGCGCGCAGTTCGCGGCGAAGGCCGGAGAGTAAAGTGCGCAGCGCGGCGAAGTTCAGGGTGTCGGGTGTGTCGAGGAGCTGGGTGATCGCGGTTTTGAAGCGCTCGAAATCGCCGCCAAGGTCGGCGAGACTGCGGACGAGGTCGGGAGCGGCGGCGGACTTGAGGAGCTGGCGACGGAAAGCGGCGGCGGAGGGCTCCAGGCTCGTGCTGGTGTCACGAGTGCCGGCGAGCAAGGCCGTCAGCGCGACGGGATCGGGCTGGCCGAATTCGCGGTTGAAGGCGGCGGAGAGTTCGGCGGCGTGCTGATTGGCGGCGTATTCGGACTGCAAATCTTCGAGCAGGCGAACGAGCGTGGGCTCGACGGCGTGTTGAGTGAAATCGTAGCGGCTGCGGATGGTTTTCTTCAGGCGCCAGTAGGCGGGTTGGAAGATGCGCAGAAAGCTGCCCTCGAACTTGCGGGCGGCTTCGAGGGCGATGGTGGTGTCGCGCGAGGTGAGGCGGTCACTCCAATTGACGGTGTTTTCGCGGGCGGCCTCGAGTTGCGAGGCGGCGGTATCGAAGTCAGCCGACTGCTGGCGGAGCTGGATGGAAAG
>JBEGTN010000470.1:0-3946 GCA_041179405.1 Verrucomicrobiota bacterium | reverse complement strand
GCAGCGTGACCGTCACCGCTGGCGGCATCCTCCAGCTTAACTCCTTCAGCGTCGCCAACGACCCCAGTGCCACTGCCGCCATCTGGCGCATCGGCAACTGGGACGGCTCGCCGGTGGAGTTCCGTAATGGTTCCAGCATTACGACCATGCACCCGCAGGATCCCCGCCTCTCCAGCTGGGCGCCCGGCACCTACGTCGTCGGCACGAGCGGCAACTCCAGCTTCCCCTGCTACCAGTGGAAGGACGTGAACGGCTCGCAAGCCATCCAGTTCACCCTCACCGCCGCCCAGGCCGCCGCCGCCCACACCGTCCGCGTCGGCATCACCGTCGCCTACTCCGGCGCCCGTCCGAAGATCAGCGTCAACTCCTGGTCTTCCTCCAACCCCGCCGCCTCCACCCAGCCGAGCACCCGCTCGCTCACCGTCGGCAGCTATCGCGGCAATAACACCACCTACACCTTCAGCGTGCCCGCCAGCGCCTTCGTCACCGGCACCAACACCCTCACCCTCGTGCCTATCAGCGGCAGCGGCTCCACCGTCTACCTCAGCGCCGGCTACAGCATCGACTGCGTCGATTTCTACTAAAACCCGATCCCGTCCCGCGAACATCATTCCGCCGGCTCCCGCCTGGGGGCCGGCGTCTCCTCCCTCTCCGTTTCACCTCTCATATCCCTAAAAATGTCCTCCGTCTCCACCCCCTCCGTCTCCTCCCGTTCCCGCCGCCACCTCGCCCAAGGCCTGGTCGCCCTGATCACCGCGCTGGCCCCCGCCAGCGCCTTCGCCGCCTTCGGCCTCACCACCTCGTCCACCCAATACACCGTCGATACCGGCGGCGGCCTCGTCTTCAAGGTGGACCGCGCCAACGGCAACATCCCCTCCATCGCCTGGAACGGCACCGAGCTCAACGACACCGCCAAACCCTCCGGCATCGCCTCCGGCCTCGGCTCCACCGGCACCACCGTCTCCGCCGTCACGTCCGGCTCCAACATCATCGTCACCGTCGCGACCAACAGCTCCAACGGCGTCGCCGCCGGCCTGACCCAATACTACGTCGTCCAGAGCGGCGTGAACAACATCTACATGGCCACCCACGTGACCAACGAGCCCACCGTCGGCGAGCTGCGCTGGATCACCCGCCTGCAAAGCGGCCAGTTCAACAGTTTCCCCGCCAACTCCAACAACACCGGCAACACCGGAGCCATCGAGTCGTCCGACGTTTTTGGATACGCCAACGGAACCTCGACCTCCAAATACTACGGCAACCAGCGCGCTCGCGATCTCACCATCCGCGGCATCACCGGCTCCGGCAAGGGCGTCTTCATGGCCTACGGAAACCGCGAGAGCTCCTCCGGCGGCCCCTTCTTCCGCGACATCCAGAACCAGACCGGCACCGACGCCGAGGTCTATAATTACATGAACTCCGGCCACCAGCAGACGGAGGCCTGGCGCATGGGCCTGCAAGGCCCCTACGCCCTCTGCTTCACCACCGGCTCCACCCCCTCCGTGCCCGACATGAGCTTCATGGCCAACCTCGGCCTCACCGGCTACGTCGCCTCCGCCGGCCGCGGACGCGTCATCCTCAACGGCCTCGCCGGCCGCGATACCGCCTACGCCTACACCGTCGCCTTCGACAACACCACCGCCCAATACTGGACCACCGCCGCCGCCTCCAACGGCTCCGCCGGCTGCTACAACATGAAGCCCGGCACCTACACCATGACGGTTTATAAGGGTGAACTCGAAGTCTATACCGAGAGCGTCACCGTCACCGCCGGCAACCCCACCACCCTCAACACTCGCACCATCGCCGCCGACCCCTCCGCCACCACCGCCCTCTGGCGCATCGGCAACTGGGACGGCACCCCGCTCGAGTTCCGCAATGGCGCGAATATCTCCCTCATGCACCCCTCCGACACCCGCCAAGGCAGCTGGACGCCCGGCACCTACACCGTCGGCAGCAGCAGCGCTTCGAGTTTCCCCGCCTGCCAGTGGAAGGACATCAACGGCACCCAGACCGTCAGCTTCACCCTGACTGCCGCCCAGGTCGCCGCCCACACCGTGCGCGTCGGTATCACCGCCGCCTACGCCGGTGCCCGCCCCAAGATCGCGGTCAACAGCTGGTCGTCGTCCAACCCCTCCGCCTCCACCCAGCCCGACAGCCGGTCGATCACCATCGGCTCCTACCGTGGCAACAACACCACCTACACCTTCAGCGTGCCCGCCAGCGCCTTCGTCACCGGCACCAACACCCTCACCCTCGTGCCTATCAGCGGCAGCGGCTCCACCGCCTATCTCAGCGCCGGCTACGCCCTCGACTGCGTCGATCTCTACTGATCTCGCGCTCGCCTCGTCCCTCGGCCGCCCCGTCGCCCTCACCGCGACGGGGCGGTTTTGTTTTATCCATGCTGCCCCCTGCTCCGTCGTAGCAGCAAGGGGCGCACCTTGCGTGCGACCGCTCCGTCTGCCCTTCGCGATCCATTCGAGTCTCCGTGCCGTCATAATAAAATCCATGCCCGAGCCGGTTCAGTTATTCATCATCGGTGCCCATCAGTGTGCATCCGTGGTGAACCCTCCGTTCTCCGCATCTGTCTTTATCTGCGCCCATCCGCGCCATCCGCGGTTAAAAACTCCGCCCCTCCTCCGTTTCAGTTCCAGCGCCTCCATCATCCCCTTCCGCCCACCTATCTCTGTGTCGCCAGCCATTTTCGCGGCGAACATCCGCAGCTCGCCGCAAACGCCCGCGAGAACGCGCTCGCCTCGCTGAAACCCAGGAAGGCCGCCACCCGCTCCAGCTTCCAGCCCTCGCTCATGCAGCGCTGCGCCGCCGCCATCTGCAGCTTCGCAAATTCCGTCCTCGGCGCGTCGCGCCCCGCCTCCGCAAAAATCCGCCGCAGGTGCGCCGACGACATCCCGACCGCCCGCGCCACCTCCTCCACCGTCGGATGCTCACCGATATTTTCCGCAAACCAATGCAGCGCGTTCTCCACCCGGTTTTGCGCATAGCCCCTGGGTCCGCTCGGCACCTCACGCCCCAACACCAAAAGCGCAACCTCGATCAAAACCTGCCCAAGCTTGAGCCCCAGCCGCGCGTCCTCCCCGCGTGACAATTCCCATACCTCATTCAATCGCGCCAAAACCTGCCTATGCTCGCCTTCACTTAAATCTAAAATGAGCGATTTTGCTGGTTTTACCAAACCCGCCAACTCCTCCGGGATCGCCCGGAAATGCAGCACAAAAACCTCCGACTGGCGCACTCCTTCGTCCGCCCAGCCGTGCGGTGAATCCGGATGCGAAATAAAGAGACAGGGCGACTTCGCAGGGAGTTCCCCTCCTTCGAGGCCGCATTGCCAGGGGCTTCCAGTGAATATCCATTGCAACTCCCAGTAGGTCCGGGCGCGCGCCAAAATCGGCCGCCGCCCATACATCCGGGTTCCCCTCGACAGGTAGGCCAGATTTCCGGTTCCGCTCGTCATACGCGTTTCTGTCAAGTTTCCGCACGGTCCTGCAATGTCAATCGCCCCGCCGCTGCGCTATCTTCAACCCACGCCTCCTCGCCCCCCCTCGCCCTTTCTTTCGCCATGAAATCCCGCCTCTCGCTCTCGCTGCTCCTCTCCCTGGGGTTCATCCCCTTTCTTCCCTGCGCCGCCTCGGCCGCCGACAGCCTCATGCTCGCCCCGCAAACCCTGCGCTCCGACGAGGCCACCCTCCTCTGGCAAAAACCCGTCCCCGTCCGCGCCGGCCTGATCTACGAGGTGCTGCGCGATGGCCTGCCCGTCGGCACCACGACCAAAACCCACTTCACCGCCACCGCCCTCACCCCTGGGCACGATTACGTTTTCACCGTCGTCGCCCGCTCCGCCTCCGGTGACGAGGTCCTCCCGGCCGGCGGTCCGCTCTCCGTCCACACCCGCGCCAAGGAGCCGATCGTCTCCGTCCTCGACCACGGT
>JBEGTN010000469.1:0-2539 GCA_041179405.1 Verrucomicrobiota bacterium | reverse complement strand
TGGCCGGCGTGAAGCGTGGCAGTGTGCTTTAGTTTACCGCCACGGCCGCTTTGACGAGCTCGACAAAGCTGCGGGCTTCGAGGCTCGCGCCGCCGATGAGGCCGCCGTCGATATCCTTTTGAGCGAGCAGTTCGGGGGCGTTGGCAG
Organism: Verrucomicrobiota bacterium; assembly: GCA_041179405.1. Taxonomy (GTDB): domain Bacteria; phylum Verrucomicrobiota; class Verrucomicrobiia; order Opitutales; family Opitutaceae; genus IMCC26134_A. Next base: position 2,392 of record JBEGTN010000469.1, on the reverse strand, counting down.
GCTTCATCGAGCCGCCGTAGAGGATGCGCACCTTCTGGGCGACGGCGTCGCCGAAGAGCTTCACCAAGAGACTGCGGATGAACGCATGCACTTCCTGCGCCTGCTCGGTCGTGGCGACCTTGCCGGTGCCGATGGCCCACACGGGCTCGTAGGCGATCACGACGCTGGTCGCGAGCTCCTTGGAGACGCCCTCGAGGCCGGCCTCAAGCTGGGTCTGCACGACCTTGAGCGTGCTGCCGCCCTCGCGCTCGGCGAGGGTCTCGCCAACGCAGAGGATGGGCTTCAGCTGGTTCTTCAGCGCGGCGAGAACCTTCTGGTTGATGAATGCGTCGCTCTCGGCGAAGTAGCTGCGGCGCTCGCTGTGGCCGAGGATGACGTGAGAAACGAAGAGCGCGCGGAGCATGCCGGCGGAGGTCTCGCCGGTGTAGGCGCCGGAGGTCTCGGGGTGCATGTTTTGCGCGCCGAGCTTGACGGTGGAGCCGTCGAGCTTGGCGGCGGCGCTTTCGAGACCGGTGAAGGGCGGGCACACGACGACTTCGACGTCGTTTTGCTTGCCGACCTCGGCGACGATGTCGGCTACGAGGGCCGCGCCGTCGGCGGCGGTCTTGTTCATTTTCCAGTTACCGGCGATAAGTTTTTTGCGGAGGGACATTTTCTTTAAGATTAAGGTGAAAGATTAAGTTGAAGTTGGATCAGTAAAATGAGGCCCGGATTCCGAGCCTTAAACTTCAACTTCCAACTTCAACTCGTCGTTTTTCTCGAAACTCAGGTTTCGAGGAACACGACGCCGGGGAGGGCCTTGCCTTCGAGGAACTCGAGGGAGGCGCCGCCGCCGGTGGAGCAGTGGGTGACTTTCTTGGCGACGCCGAACTTCTTGGCGGCCGTGGCGGTGTCACCGCCGCCGACCACGGTGGTGGCGCCGTTGGCGGTGGCCTCGGCGACGGCCTCGGCCATGGCCTTGGTCGCGCCGGCGAAGATATCGAACTCGAACACGCCCGCCGGGCCGTTCCAGATGATGGTCTTGGAGGAGAGAATGGCCTGGCGATATAGCTCGGTGCTCTTCGGGCCGGCGTCAAAACCTTCCCAACCGTCGGGGATGCCGCTCTCCATCGTGGCGGGCTGGGTGTCGGAGTCGGGGGCGAACTTGTTGCCACAGACGAAGTCGATCGGGAAGATCAACTCGACGCCCTTGGCCTTCGCCTTGGCCTCGAGGTCGGCGACAATCTCGGCACCAGCCTTGTCGAAGAGGGAGGAGCCAATCTTCATGCCGCGATTTACCTTGTGAAAGGTGTAGGCCATGCCGCCGCCAATGATGACCTTGTCGGCCTTGTCGAGGAGGTTATTGATGAGGGGGATTTTGTCCGCGATCTTCGCGCCGCCGAGGATGGCGAGCAACGGGCGGTCGGGGTTGTCGAGCACCTTGCCGAAGGCTTTGAGCTCGGCCTCCATGAGGAAGCCGGCGGCCTTCACCGGGAGCGTGACGCCGACCATAGAGGAGTGGGCGCGGTGGGCGGTGCCGAAGGCGTCGTTCACAAACACGTCGCCGAGCTTGGTGAGGGATGCGCGGAAGGCGGCGACGTCGGCGGGCTCAGCTTTCTTGGAGGTGCCGTCCTCGAGCTTCACCTTGCCCTCTTCCTCGATGTGGAAGCGGAGGTTTTCGAGGAGGACGACGGTGCCGGGGGCGAGCTTGGCGCAGGCGGCCTCGACGGAGGCACCGACGCAGTCGTCGAGGAAGGTGACGGGCTTGCCGAGGAGTTTCTCAAGCTCGACCGCGATGGGCTTGAGCGAGAACTTGGCGATGCGCTGGCCGTCGGGACGACCGAGGTGCGACATGAGGACGACCGAAGCGCCTTGTTCGAGGGCGTAAGTAATCGTGGGCAGCGCGGCGGTGATGCGCGCGGTGTTGGTGATGGCGCCGGTCACCTTGTCCTGCGGGACGTTAAAATCGACGCGCATAAGCACGCGTTTGCCGGCGAGGGCGAGGTCGCGAATGGATTTGAATTTGGACATGTTTTTAAAATTAAAAACCGCGAAGGTCGCGAAGGGAGGCGAAGAGAAAAACTTCGCGCATCTTCGCGTCCTTCGCGGTTGATTTAAGTCGGGTGATTTTCGGTCGGCTTAGAGCTTGGCGGCGATCTTCTTGGTGAGATCGACGACGCGGTTGGAATAGCCCCACTCGTTGTCATACCAGCTGACGAGCTTGAAGAAGGTCGAATTCAGCTCGATCGAGGAGCCGGCATCGAAGATCGACGAGCGCTTGTCGTGGATGAAGTCGGTCGAAACCACTTCATCGCTGGTGACGCCGAGGATGTCCTTCAGGTAGGTCTCGGAAGCCTTTTGCAGGGCGGCCGTGATCTCCTTGAGGGAGGTTTCCTTGGTGGTCTTGACGGTG
>JBEGTN010000468.1:0-8469 GCA_041179405.1 Verrucomicrobiota bacterium | reverse complement strand
CGTGGGATAGCAGTGTATCGGCCTTGTGGTCCACTGATTCCACAGGTGCCTCCGCCACCAGTGCGGTGACCACCACGACCGCCGATGATTTGTTTTTCTCCGCCGGCACCACGGGCACGACAGGGACGGTGAGCGTCAGTGGCACTCAGGCGGCCAACAGTATCACATTCGATGATAACGTCGCGCTTACGCTCAGCGGTGGAACACAGATCAACCTGGGCACCACCGGATCGACCACCGCTGGTATTACGGTGGCGAGTGGCGATAACGCCAATAATACAATTTCGACCCCTATCGCTCTTGGCGTAAACTCAATGGCGACCAATAATGGCACTGGAACTTTGCTTTTAAGCGGAGTTGTTTCAGGTGGCTTTAGGCTGACCGGCGCAGGGACAGGCACTGTGTCGCTCACCAATATCAACACCTTTAGCGGTGGTTTTACTTTGAGCGGTGCCACGGTCGTCATCGGGCGTGATTCAGCGGGTGCGGTTGGCGCGGTGACCAGCGGCGCGTTTGGCACCGGCACCATCACTTTGAACGGGGGATCCCTTTTAGCCAACAGTGCGAACAATGTCGGCAACCAGAAAAATGTGTTCAATGCCATCAACGTGGCTTCGGGGACGACTATTCTTGGAGCTAACTCCACTTCCGCAAATTTGAGGTTGATGGGGGCGATCACAGGCAATGGCACGCTGACTAATCCCATCATTGGCACCACTGCGACCAGTGCCATTTTCGGTGGTGATTTAAGCGGCTTTACCGGAACCTTTAGCTATCAAAACACCAATTCCTTAACTAATTTTCGCTTCGGCAATAACACAGGCACTGCGGCTGCACCCTTGACCGGCCAGACGGTTGATGCGGCCCAGGCCGCGTTTGTTGTTAACGCCTCAGGGGCCATCACTAGAAACGTGGCTCTGACCGATAATATCGGCGGCTCCACCTTTAAAATGGGTTCCCTTTCGGGAAATGGCGTTATCCGGGGATCATTTAATAATAGTGCGCAGACAACCAACACCTATGAGATCGGAGCGCTCGGCACCGACACCACGTTTTCTGGTCTTCTCTCCGACATCACCGCTGGACATCAGGCGGATTTTAACATCGTAAAAACGGGGGTTGGCTCGCTTACGCTTTCTGGCACCAGCTTCTACACTGGCACAACAACAGTGCGAAATGGTAAGTTGATCGCAGGTGCGGCGGCGGCTTCTGCCGCCAACGGGGCGTTTGGTAACTCATCCACCGCTATCGTCCTGGGCGATGCCACTACGATCGCCAGCGGCACGGCCTTTAATCCTCAATTACTTACGGGAGGCGCATTTACCGTGGCTCGTGCCGTTACCGTGGGTGCCAGCAATGGTGCGCTCGGCAATGCGGGCACTACCTTCACCCTCGGTGGTAATACTACCAGTTCATCCACTTTTTCCGGAGTTGCCACACTTAACCAAAATCTTTCGGTCGGTCAGGTTTCCGGCGGCACGCTCAATTTGACGGGGAACATACTCTCGGGCTCTTCTGGAACGCAGACGGTTACTTTTAATAACATTGGCACGGTCGCCCAATCCACGGGTGTTATAGGCGGTGGCACTGGCACGATCGCGGTGACCCAGGCCGGGACGGGAACGACCACGTTGGCCGGCACCGAGAGCTATACTGGTGCAACTCAAGTCACGGCTGGCAATTTACTCCTGACCGGCGCGGGGGCCATCAACAGTAGCAGCGGTATTGCGGTCAATGCCAGCGGCAGTAACGCGAGTTTTGTTCAGGCTAGTTCCGTCGCGGTCTCGCCGACTGTAACCCTGACCAAGGGCACGGTGGATGGCACCGGCACGATTAATACGGTCAACGTGGCCAACCTTGCCGGTAACACCATCACTAACGGCACTACGAGTTCGGGGGCGGGCACTGGCACGCTTACTATTGGCGCGCTCACTTTTGCCGGTGGCGGCACCATCACGGTCAACGAGGCAAACGCCACCAGGGGCTTGGCGCTTACGACCTTTAACACGCCCAATACCGGAACCGGGGCTATCACGGTTAACGCGACAAATAGCTCTGCTTGGAGCGCGGCGGGAGGTAACGGCAGCGGTGTTTATGATCTGATCACCTTTACGAGCTTCAACGGCGTGTTGGCCGACTTAACCAAGGGCACGATTTCAGGTTTAGGCGGACGTCAAAGCGCGACTTTGGGTAACTCTTCGACCGCCATCACCTTGGCCATCGCAGGTGACACCCCGGTCTGGACTGGCCAGGGCAGTCAGACGTGGACGACAGTTGCGACCAATAGCAACACCGGCCCTAACGCTTGGGCGCTCAAAACCGGTCATACAGGCACTAATTTTTGGGCTAGTGACGCGATCGAATTTAACGACACTTATAACCTCGGTGGCGGGAGCGTGGCTGTCACCAATAACACGGTGACTATCACGGGTGGCGTGGCTCCAGTTAGCACCAATTTCAATAATTCATCGGTCAATTACTCGATCACCTCCAGTGATTCGACGGGCATTACGTCTGGCTCTGTCCTCAAGAACGGCACCGGCTCCGTCACGATCAATACGGCCAATAGCTATACGGGTGGCACGACGATCAACTCCGGCAAGATCATCATCGGCGGCAACGGCACGCTTGGTTCCGGTGCAGTCTCTCTCGCGGGTGGTGCGCTCGACCTGAACGGCAACAACCTGAGCGCTGGCGCGGTCGCCATCAGCTCCCCTGCGGTCAGCGGAGATACTATTATCGGCTCCGGCGGCAACCTGACCGTCACATCGCTCACCGCGACTAATTCGACCGGCAACGCCGTCGTCTCTGCCAATCTGGCGGGGTCCGGCGCGATTACGATGAACGGGGGCGGCACCCTGACGCTGACCGGAACAAATACGCACACCGGCGGCACGGTTGTGAATACTGGTATACTCGCGTTGGCCGGTGCCAATAATGCCTCCAACGGTGCTCTCTTGGTGAGGGGTGGGACGCTCGTGTTGGCTCCCGGCGGCAGCGTTGCTGCTTCCAGCACGGCTACGCTCGGTGACGGTTCGCTCAATACCAGCGGCACATTCCAACTTGGCGACAGCACCGGTGCGGTGAGCACGACTTTGGCAGGTTTGGCGACGACCGGCACGGGCACGGCGAATGCCGTGGTCGGCGGCCATACAACGGTCTCCACCCTGACTATAAACAATGGTTCGGCGGTAAACTACGGGGGCTTGATCGGTGGCACAGGCACCAATCAGAACAATCTGGCACTGGTGAAGTCGGGCGCGGGCCAGCTTGGCTTGACCGGAGCAAATACCTACAACGGCGGCACGACGGTGAATGCTGGCACCCTTGCGCTTGGGGCGAACGCCGCTGCGGGCACTGGAGTTATCACTATGGCGGGTGGCACACTCACCAATGCGAGTGGTCTTACGAATGCTAATGGTATCAACGTGACCTCGCCGTCCACATTGTTGATTGGCAGCGGCCTAAATTGGAATCTCAACGGCAACATCACGGGAGCCGGAAACATCACTTACAGTCCGTCGGGCAATGCCGCCACCCTCGCGCTGGGTGGTGACAATAGCGGATACACGGGCACGTTTACCAATACTGCATCCAATGCGGCGTTCCAATTTAGCAGTGCTACTGCGGGCAGTGCTAATGCGGCCTGGGTTCTGAGTAATCCGACCACGACCCGCACAAAGTTTGGATTGAGCGGTTCTGGCACGGTTGATTTCGGCTCACTCTCCGGTTCTGCTGTAGGTATTGTAAATAATACGGCGTCATCCACGGTGACGATGAGCATTGGGGCGCTTAATACGAATACGACCTTTAGCGGTAGTATAATTGCGAATAGTGGCGTCCCTACTGCCCAAATTGCAGTAACGAAGGTTGGCTCCGGCATATTGACTCTTTCCGGTGCCAATACTTACACGGGCAATACCACGATCAACGCCGGCACCTTACAGGTGGACGGCTCTCTCGGTGCGACCGCCATAATTCTCAACGGTGGCACATTTAAGGTCGGCTCGGCTGGTTCGATCAGCAGTAGCACCATCACCATCAACGGAGGTTCTTTCGATGCGTCCGCACTGGTCGGCGGCTACACCGTTGGCAGCGGCCAGACCATCAAAGGCACAGGCACCTTTACGGGCAAAGTTACTATTGGCGCTGGAGGAACCCTGGCCCCTGGTAACAGTCCCGGTGTTGTCACTTTCGACAATGACCTGACCCTCGCTGGCACCACGGCCATGGAGTTTCTGGGCACCGTGCGCGGCGACCCAACCATCGGATATGATGGAGTAAATCTCACTGGCACTGGCTCCAATACGTTGACCTATGGCGGCACCCTGAGCATGTCCTTCAACGCTCCGCTCGCCGCCGGGGTATATGATCTCTTCCAACTCGGCAGTGTCGCCCAAGGCGGTGACTTTGCCTCGGTGGGCGCTAGCGGCACCGAGGTCGGCTCGTTTAGCGGGTTGGTCATCAACACCGGCATCGGTTGGACCGCCACCTTGGTCGATATCCAAGGCGTTCCGACCACTTGGACGCTCGCCTTCAACAACACCACGGGCGACCTCACCATCGCCGCCATTCCCGAACCCTCCATCTATGCCGCGCTCACCGGCTTCGGAGCCGTCGGCTTCGCCGCTTATCGGCGGCGGCGTAACGTCAAGCGCGCTGCTTAAGTCGAACGCAATCGCTCGTGTGTTTTTCTTTACCTTTCCCCCGCGTCGGTGGCCGCATCGAAGTGGGTTTGATTCCTCGCATCTTGGATGCTGGGGAGTTGGGAAGCCTCGGTGGAAGATGGAATTATCGGCGATTTTTTGGAACCCGAACGGCGCCGGTGATGGAGGGCTTTGCCCGCCAAAATCAGCACATTTTTCTCTACAATTCTCCACAAACTTTTTGTTCGTAGCTGCCTGATTTTGCATATCGCAAGACAGAAAGGATATTAAGTTCTGGTTTTATTGCCCACCGGTTCACGCGGTTGCATGTTTATACATGATTGTTAATAAATGACTTGCATGGGTTCAACTCCCGCCACCTCCACCAATTGAACGACAGGGAGCCCGCGGGTGCCGAAAGGTGCTCGCGGGTTTTTTGTGCGCGGCGGGGCGGGACTTGAGCCGCGTCCACCGCGCTTCGCGCTCTACGCGGGTGTCTGGCAAGCGGCTGCGCCGCAGAACAACTCCCGCCACCTCCACCAATTGAACGACAGGGAGCCTGCGGGTGCCGAAAGGCGCTCGCGGGTTTTTTGTGCGCGGCGGGGCGGGGCGGACTTGGGCCGCGTCCAGATGCTATGATCGGAAACGGCTGAATCACCCGGACCGTGCTTGTCCGACCCCGGCGGGCAGACTGGGACTATGCCTACACTACATGCTTATCGCGACGGATCCGGATTTTATTCCAAGGCCAACCTGAACGGCAGGGTCGTCACGTTTCAGCTTACGCCGGCGGCGGCGCAGCGACTCTCGTCCGCCGGACTGGGCGACGGCGCCCGACTGCCCGTAAAATTGCTGCTCGCGATGATCCAATGCGGTGACGCGTTCACCGGCGCGGCGACGCCGGCGGTGAATCCCGATCAAGGCGCGCTGCCCTTTGGCGACGAGGACCTGGACACCGAGGGCTTGATGCCAAAGTGCGAAGAGACCGGCGGGCGGCTCGACCTGCATCTAGTGGTGCTGGACGATGGTTTGGGTGGAGGTCGAAAGCAGGCGCGATTGCTTGCGCTGGAGCCCCGGCATGTGTTGCGCAAGCAGACGGCGCTCAGCGTGCCGGTGGCGGCGTTGTCGTGGAGGGCGCTGGAGCATTTGGTCGCGTCCGGAAAAGTGCCCGTCGGCGCGCCTGCGGTGTCGAGCCTGCGGCGGTGGTTTGATCATCAACTCTCCTCCGCCTGGGACGAGCTGGCCAAGCTACGGGCGGCGCGACAGACGGGCCTGGCCTTTGACCGGGCGGATGAGCTGCCGCTGGGGTGAGAAATTAATCATGTGCCCAAGACACGGGGCAGGCGTTTTTCTAGGAATGCCGCAACTTTGGTAAGCGAACCGGCGCTTAGTTCTTGAAACAAGGACCGGGGTTCAAGTCTTAGCGAGGTCAGCACCTTGCGGGCGTTGGCGGAGGTGATCGTTGCCAGGAGAAATTCCAGCCGGTTTACGAGATCACGTTCGGGGATGCGTCCTGCTGTGGTAGCGCTTATAAGGTCAGACAAAAACGCAGGTATCAGCTGAAAGAGAATCAAGACGTGCCGTCCGTCCTGGCGTCCGCCTTGAGAGATGTCTGATACATTTGCGATTTTGGCTTTCAGGAGCGCGATGGGCTCGGGCACTTGCACCTTCACTTGGTTCGCGCCGATAGCCATCGTGAATGCTGAGGCGTGCAGTTCTTCGTTAGAGACTCCGTGCACGGTTCGTAGCACCTCAATCAAAAGCGGCTGGCCTGCGCGATCATGCGCGACCACGACACCGATTTCGTTGGTGGGCGGTTTGAGCGGAAAAAACTGCGCTTTGGCTCCGATCACTTTAGCCAACTCCGTCAGTGTCTGGCGGTCGCCCAATACATCAACATCGCGCGATACGAACGGAGCCAGATTCTTGGTGCGGTTTTCGTAGTAGAGCGCCCAGAGATTGATCGCTTGTCCACCGACGAGCAGCACCGGCTCGGGTGTGGCCAGGGCATCGGCAAAGTCTCCCGGAGGACGTGGCGAGCAGTCAGATGGATGCGGCATAGGCGAAGGCAGGCACCCGAACATCGCGACTGGCCGGGATGATGGAGTTACGTTGTTGCACGGCTACGGGTGCAGACAGGTCCAACTCTTGCACCAGGGTATCGAATTCGCGTTGGGCACGCTTGAAACGCGAGACATGAGCGGCGCTTTTAAAGCGGGTGGGCATCTTCGGGGCGCAAGCCCAGATGCTTTGCTGGACAGCTGTCGCCTTCACCGGATCGGAACTGCGTGAGCGGACAACTTGGCGGGCTCCTTCGCGCAGAAGATCCATGACCGTGGTGTGTTCACTACGTGCGATGGTCGCAAGTGCGGCCAGCACGGCCTCGTGTTCAGCGAGACTCGCGCGACGCTTGGACTGGGCGAGTTGGTTGGGCATGGGATAAAAGGTTGATTCAACCTATTCTTGAAAATTGGTCCGACAAGCGCAAAAAGGCCAGTGTATCAGGCGTGCGTCTTGGTGATCGCCTTGCCGGCGGCGGCGAGGCGGCGGCGCAATTCGACGGGCTCCAGCGCCTCGGCGTGGCCGCCCCACTGGAGGACGAGACGCTCCACTTCGAGCAGGTCGGCGAGTTGCAGCCGGAGTTCGATGCCGCCGTCGGGCCGGGCGACGAATTCCTGCGACTCGTGCCAGAAACGATCCCGCACGTGATCGGCCGCGAGCGGGGAAAAGCGAATGCGCACACGGTGGTTTTCGGTGCCGTTCATCACGCCCAGCGCGGCGGCGAAGTAGCGCTCCACCGAGAAATTTTTGGGCCGCTCGAACCAGCGGCTGGACAATTTCACCTCGTTGATGCGACCGAGGGCGTAGGTGCGCATGGCCTCGCGTTCGAGGTCGTGCCCGACCAGATACCAGCGGCCTTCGCGGTGGGTGAGATGGAGGGGCTCGACCTGGCGCTTGGCGGATTTGGCGACGCCGGGTTTGCGGTAGTGGAAGGAGATTTCGAGCTGGTCCGAGATGGCGTGACTGAGGAGGTCGAACACATCCAGTTCTTGGACGGCGGGCGCGGCGACCTTGAAGGAAACCGCCCCGGTAGAAGGCGCGTAGCCGCTCATGTTATCCAGCGGGGCGAGGAGTTTGGCGAAGGCCGTCTCCAGCTGGTGATGGTAGGGCGTGCCGCGATACTGCTCGATGGCTTTCTGCGCGACCATGAGGGCGAGCAATTCGCCCTGGGTGACCTGCACGGTGGGGAAATCGTGCACCTCCTCGGTGAAGTGGTAGCCGTGCTCCTGCGCGTCGTAGGCGATGGGCAGTCCGAGTTGATCGCGCATGCAGGCGATGTCCCGCTGGACGGTTTTGTCGGCCACCTCCAGCGACCGGGCGAGCGACTGGCAGTTGGGAAACCGGTTTTGTTTAAGCAGGTCGAAGAGCCGCTTCATGCGCACCACCGCCGGCCGGTTTCCGACTGCGCGGGCCTTGGCGGGTTTTGCGACGGGAACGGCGGGACGACGTTTGGCGGGCATGGGGATCGTAGGCGTGATGCGGTGGCTGCGACGTTGAGATTAAAATCAGGGCGGGCGGAGGGTTGCCAATGAATTAGGCGGGGTCCGGCATGCTCTCGCGCGCGGATCTCGCGGCGTTCGCCTCTTTAAAACGTAGCGCCCAGCGGCGGGCGTAGCTGGCGTCGGTGGCGGCGCGCTGGGCGTGCCGGGCTTGCTCGGTGCGGAGGCGGGTGGCGCGGCCGTCGGGGAGAGCGAGGGCCGAGTTGGGAACGATGCGGGCCACTTCGGCGCCGTCCTTCGCGTGGAGCGTGCAGCCGCCGGTG
>JBEGTN010000467.1:0-3324 GCA_041179405.1 Verrucomicrobiota bacterium | reverse complement strand
GGTGTTCCCGCGGTCGCGCAGTTCCCGCAGGGTGGCGAGCAGCTGCTGGTTGTCGTGCGGGTGCAGGCCGATGCTGGGCTCGTCGAGCACGTAGATGACGCCCATGAGGCCCATGCCGAGTTGGGAGGCGAGGCGCACGCGCTGGGATTCGCCGCCGGAGAGGGTGTCGTATTCGCGATCCAAGGACAAATAACCGAGCCCAGTTTCGAGCAGGAAACGCAGGCGCTGCTCGATGCCGGCGACGATCTCGCGCACGGCCTCGTTGCCGGCGGTGGCGGAGGCCAGTTCGGTCGCGAGTGCGTGGGCGGCGGTGACGTCCTGGGCGAAGAAATCCGCGATGGAGCGGCCGGCCACCTTCACGGCCATGCTGCGGGCGTTGAGCCGGCCGCCGTGGCAGGTCGGGCAGCCGCCGCTGACCATAAAGGTCGTGAGGCGGGCGCGGAAGCCGTCGCTGTCGGTGTTGCGGAAACTCTCCTCCAGATCGGCGATGACGCCGTCGAAGGTCGCGGCCTTGGCCTCGCGCATACGGCGCATCTTGAAGGCGAACTGGCGCTCGCCTGCGCCGAAGAGGATGGCCTTGCGCGTGGCCTCGGGCAGCTCGCCCCAAGGCGTGTCGGCGTCGAAGGGCAGCTGCTCGGCGAGCTGCTTGAGCAGGGCGTTGTGCTTGATGATGAGATTTTTCCCGCCGATGCGCCAGGGCTTGAGCGCGCCCTCGCGGATGGATTTTTCCGGATCGGCCACGATGAGCTCGGGCACGAAGCGGAGCTTGCGGCCGAGGCCGTCGCAGTCGGGGCAGGCTCCTTCGCGGTTATTGAATGAAAAATGCTTGGGCGTGAGTTTCTCGAAGACATCGCCGCAGACCTCGCAGGCGAGCGATTGGGAGAGGGTGACCTCGCGCCAGGCGTCGGCCGCCGCGCCGGTTTTTTGCGCGAGCACCAGCGCGCGGTCGCCTCCTTCGCGGAAGGCCAGTTCGAGCGAGTCGGCGAGGCGGGATCGCTGGTCGGCGACGGCGACGAGGCGGTCCACGATCACGTCAACGGCCAGTTCGCGCGTGCCTTGACCGGCGGGAAGCAAGTTGGGGTCGTCGAGGTTTTTGACCGCGCCGTCGATGCGCACGCGCTGAAAGCCGCGCTGGCGCAGGCGGGGCAGTTCGTCGCGCAGCACGCTGGCGCGGGCCTTGAGCACGGGGGCGAGCAACATGATGCGCTCGCCGGCGCAGGCGGTGAGCACGTGTTGGACGTTATCGTCGAGGGAACGTTGGAGGACGCGGCCGCCGTCCTTGGGGCAGCGTTGCTCGCCGTGCAGCGCCCAGAGGAGACGGGCGTAGTCGGCGATCTCGGTGACGGTGGCGATGGTCGAGCGCGGCGAGCCGTTGCCCGTGCGTTGCTCGATGGCGAGCACGGGGGAGAGGCCGTGGATGAAGTCCACCTCGGGGCGCTTGAGCTGCTCCAGGACCTGGCGGGCCTGGGTGGAGAGCGACTCCATGTATTTCCGGTAGCCCTCGGCGTAGAGGGTATCGAAGGCGAGCGACGACTTGCCGGAGCCGCTGGGGCCGGTGATGACGGTGAGTTTGCCGCGCGCGATCTTCACCTCCAGGTTCTGCAAGTTGTGCTCGCGGGCTCCTTTGATGTGAATGTGCGTCGCCGGCTGCATGGGATGAATCCACACCGTAAGCATCCGGGACGGCAAGCAACACCCCATTGCTAACAATCGCCTCGCTCATCGGCCCGTCGCCCGCCTAGTTGTTGGCCATGGCCGAAGAATCATCCTCCGCATCCGCGCCCACGACTCCCGCGCCTTTGCTCACGCGGCTCCAGTCGCGCATCATCGGCTTCGCGCTGACATTTCTCGCGCTGGCAGTTTCCGGCTACCTGATCGTCAAGCTGATCGCGGGTGCGGTGGATCTGCTCGCTATGTTCTCCGGCGTGCTCTGGCCGCTCATCACCGCCGGCATCATGGCGCTGGTGCTTATGCCGGTCGTGGAGCTGCTCGAAACCCGGTTCAAACTGCGCCGCGTATTTGCCGTGGTCGTGATCTACGGGACCTTCGTGCTTCTCGCGGCGGGGTTGCTGTTCACCATTCTGCCGCCTGTCATCAAGCAGTTGCTCGATTTTATCGCCAGCTTGCCCGAGGTCTGGAAAAACGCCTACGCCTACACTCAGCAGCACTACCCGGACTGGTCCGAGCTGGTCTCCCGCTACCTCGCCAATCCGAAGATCAAGGAGATCGTGGAAAAGCTTTCCAATGAGGCGAGCAATCTGGCGCTCATGTCCGTCACCTCGCTGAAGACCGCCGGGCTCGGCGCGCTGACTGTTTTCGGTTTTTTCACCAGTCTGGCGATCATCCCGATCTATCTTTTTTTCTTTCTGCTCTCCAGCGGCGACCCGACGCGCCACCTTGGCGACCAGTTGCCGTTCTTGCGACCGACGATACGCGATGACGTGGTTTTCCTGGTGCGGGAGTTCATCGCCATCGTGGTCTCGTTTTTTCGCGGCCAGCTTATCATCGGGCTGATTATGGGTGTGTTGCTCGCCGTCGGCTTTACCATTGGCGGGTTGAAATTTGGGCTGTTTATCGGGTTAATGCTCGGGGTGCTAAACATCGTGCCTTATCTCGGCACGATTCTCGGTCTTAGTGTCGCGTTGCCTCTGGCGTTTTTTCAGCCCGAGGGCGGGCTCAATCTTTTGATGGTTGTCATCGGTGTCTTCGTCGCCGTGCAGTGCATCGAGGGCTGGTATCTCACGCCCAAGATCATGGGCAGCCGCACCGGCCTGCATCCGGTCACCATCATTGTAGCGATCTTTTTCTGGGGCACTGCGCTGGGCGGCATACTAGGCATGATCCTGGCGATTCCGCTCACCGCTTTTTTTGTCACCGCCTGGCGTCTGCTTAAGCGCAAATACCTTGGCGCGCTCTCCGAACATTCGCCCCATACGGTTCCATGAACATGCGTTGGCGATTTTTAGATCAATGGCATGATGCCGGCTTGCTGATCCTTCGTGCCGGAGTAGGTGCTGTGTTTGTGGGCATCCACGGTTACCCTTTGCTATCGGAGGGGCACGTCGGATGGCTGCGTGTCGGTGCGGCGGTGAAATCTTTTGGTCTCGATTCGGGTTATGTCTGGTGGGGCATCGCCGCGATGATTTCGATGCTTTTGGGGGGAGCGTGTCTCATCCTCGGGCTGTGCCATCGTCCTGCCGCTCTGATTCTCTTTTTCACCATGCTTGTGGCGGCCTATTGGCGTTTTCAAATCTCTGGTCTTGAGGCCGCCGCCTATCCTGCCGTCATGGCTGTCGTGTGCTTAAGTTTGTTTATCCTTGGACC
>JBEGTN010000466.1:0-4096 GCA_041179405.1 Verrucomicrobiota bacterium | reverse complement strand
CCCCCCACACACCGCGCTTGCAGCCCTTCGGCTGACTTCCTTGTTTAGTCCTTCATGGCCACCCCCTCCCGTCCTCCCTCCGTGGTGACGCTCTCCCGCGAGGAGATGAAATCCCGCGCGCTCGCCTTCGCCAAGAGCTGGGCCGGGCCGCAACGCGAGGAGGCAGACGCCAAAACGTTCCTCGACGCCTTTTTCGACATCTTCGGCCGCGACCGCCGCAGCGTGGATGCCGAATTCGAACACCGCGTCGAACGCGAGGATCGCGGCGAGGGACGCATCGACTTGTTCTGGCCCGGCAAACTCGTCGTCGAGATGAAGTCCACCGGCAAGGACCTCGCCGATACCAAGGGCGGCGCCGCCCGCCAGGCCTTCGACTACCTCGACCACCTCGATGCCGACGAGCGCCCGCGCTGGGTCCTCGTCTCCGACTTCGCCCACTTCGTCCTCTACGATCTAGGCGAGGAGGTGCACGATTTCCTCAAGGGCTTCACCTCCAGCCGTAAAAACAAGCCCGTCATTGCCACGCAATTCCCCCTGCGCGACCTGCCCGACAAACTCCGCCACTTCGCCTTTATCCGCGACGAGGAGCAGGCCCTTTTTCAAAACCAGCCCGAGGTAAACCTCAAGGCCGTCGCCCTCCTCGGCGACCTCCACGACGAACTCAAAAAGACCGGCTACAGCGGGCACCAACTCGAACGCTTCCTCGTCCGCCTCCTCTTCTGTCTCTTCGCCGAGGATACCGATATTTTTGAGTGGAACAGTTTTACCCGCTTCGTCCACCGCTCCAAAAAAGACGGCTCCGATCTCGGCCCGCGCCTCGCCAAACTCTTCCAAGTCCTCAATCACGACAACGCCTCGCGCTCCACCGCGTTGGAAGCTGATTTCGACGCCTTCCCCTACGTCAACGGCGGCCTCTTCGCCGAAAAACTAGACATCGCCGACACCACACCCGGCCACCGCGCCGCCCTCCTCCGCTGCTGCCAATTCGACTGGAGCCGCATCTCGCCCGGCATTTTCGGCTCTCTCTTCCAAGGCGTCATGGAGCCCCGCGAGCGCCGCGCCAAGGGCGCCCACTACACCTCCGAGGAAAACATCCTTCGCGTCATCGCCCCGCTCTTCCTCGACGACCTTCGCGCCGAGTTCCGCAAGCTCGCCCTCCCTTCGCCCGGCCGCGAAAAAAAGCTCCAGCAATTCCACGAACGCCTCGCCACCCTGCGCTTCCTCGATCCCGCCTGCGGCTGCGGCAACTTCATCGTCGTATCCTACCGAGAACTACGCGCCCTGGAGCTGGAGGTGCTGCGCGCCCTCTACGGCAATCAGCTCCCGCTCGGCCTCGACGTCGGCGACATCGCCCGCGTCAACGTGGACCAGTTCTACGGCATCGAGCTGGAGGAGTTTCCCGCCCTCATCGCCGAGACCGCCCTCTGGCTCACCGACCACCAGGTCAACCTCACGTTTTCAAAAGCCTACGGAAAACTCTACACCCGCATCCCGCTCAAAAAGAGCCCCACCATCCGCCACGGCAACGCCCTCCGCCTCGACTGGGCCGCCGTCCTCCCGCCCGCGCAATGCAGCTACGTCCTCGGCAACCCGCCGTTCATCGGGAAGCATTATCAGACCGCCGCACAAAAAGAGGACATGGGCGTCGTCTTCGGCGGTTTCAAAAACACCGGCGATCTCGATTACGTCGTCTCTTGGTTCGTCAAAGCGGCTGCCTACACGGAAGGCACCGCGATCCGCTGCGCCTTCGTCGCCACCAACAGCATCACCCAAGGCGAGCAGGTGCCCGTCGCCTGGGGCCTGCTTCTCCATCAGCACCGCATCAAAATCCATTTCGCCCACCGCACCTTCGCCTGGGCCAACGAGGCCAGCGGCAAGGCCCACGTCCACGTCGTCATCATCGGCTTTGGCCACCTCGACGTGCCGGTGAAGCGGCTCTTCGACTACGATCACGACGGCAAGCAGACAGAGGCCAGCGGCACGCTCCCCATCGGTCCCTATCTCACGGCCGGCTCCGAAGCGTTTGTGACAAAGCGACGCGAGCCCCTCGGTCCGGTGCCCGAGATGCGTTGCGGCAACAAACCGAGCGACGGGGGCCACTTGATCTTCACCGACGCCGAGCGCGCCGACTTTTTGGAACGCGAACCCGGCGCGAAGAATTTTTTCCGCCGCTTCACCGGCTCCGAGGAGTTTATCAACGGAGGTATGCGCTGGTGTCTCTGGCTCAAGGATGCACCCGCTCAGGAACTCCGCGCTTTGCCTGAGGTGATGCAACGCGTCACCGCCGTCCGAGATTTCCGCTTGGCAAGCACCGCGAAGCCCACGCGCGCAGCGGCCAATCGGCCGACGGAGTTCTTCTACCTCAATCAGCCAGAAACGGAATACGTCCTGATCCCTGAGGTTTCCTCCGAACGCAGGAAATACGTGCCGATCGGTTTCGTTTCTCCTTCGGTGGTTTCGGCCAACACCAACTTCATCGTGCCGTCGAGCAGCTCGTATCTCTTCGGCGTTCTAACCTCGAGCATGCACATGACGTGGATGCGAACCGTGGGTGGACGCCTGAAATCGGACTACCGCTATTCCGCCAGCATGGTTTACAACACCTTCCCTTGGCCCGAACCCGACGCGAAGCAGCGCGTCGCCATCGAAAAAGCCGCGCAAGCCGTGCTCGACGCCCGCGCCCCGTCGCTTGACGGCGGAGCCTCGCTGGCCGACCTCTACGACCCGCTCACGATGCCGGCCAACCTGCTACGTGCGCATCAAATCCTCGACCACGCGGTGGACAAAGCCTACCGCCCCGCCGCCTTCCTCACCGAGCGCGAACGCGTCGAATACCTCTTCCAACGCTACGAATCCCTCGCCGCCCCCCTCGCCCCCGCCGCCAAGACGCGTCGCAAACCCGCCCCCGCGAAAGCCGCCCCGGCCGGCTACACCCAAGCCGAGGCCGACGCCGCCCACCACTACGTCGTGGAAGAGCCTCAAGCCACCTACGGGACCGGCGCTCGGTCCCGGTCATAGGCGGTCTGCGACTTGTGGCTTTGTATGGCGGCAACCTACTGCTCCATGACCCCAACAATGCGTCCCTGCCTGTCCCGAGTTAAGCAGGCTTTTGTTGCACTGACGACATCGTTATTTGCGGCGGCATGTAATTTTAATACGGATACGCCTTCGCCCGTGGTTGCATGGTCGCATGAGATTCCTCCCCTACCAGCCGAACTGCGCAGCTACCGGCTGAAGCCAACCGTATTCAGCCCGGAGTTAGTCGGACGGCTTAAAGATGGGGCAAAAATCACCGATGCGCACAAAATACCGCTAGACCGTGATACTTACGATCCCGACGCCATCGGCTTCGTTCAGCCGGATACCAATGCCAGCCTGGTAATCAGCCCGAACGAGGGCCAATTGGTGCTCAGCGATGAGCAGGCTGAAGGCGATGCAACCAAAGACCCGGTGGGCGTGCCGAGCGAGACCGAGGCGCGGGCACTTGCCGACGCGTTGATCCTAACGCTGGGCGTGACGCCGGACCGGCTACGCTTGCGAAGCCTCGGAGGCGAGCCGCATGTGCTCTACAGCAAGCAAACCCAGCAACGTGCGCGCAAGAAACCTTCCGACCCGGCCAATCCGGAACAAACCTACGTGCGCGGCGTGCGCTACTTCCAAGTGCTTCCCGGCAATGCAGCCATCATGGGAGAGGAAGTGCGGGGCGTTGACGTTTGGTTTGGCGCGGAAGGACGAATAAGCCTTCTTTCCGTCAACTGGCTGAACGCATACCCCTCCGGAGCATCGCCGAGCGCAGCACGCGGCGAAATTGAGAAACGCTTACTCGCCGGTGAAGGTAGCTTGCAAAGCCCCTTGCCCGCAGGCGTTCAAACGCTGCGTGTGACGAAGCAACGCGTCATTTACCGCGGTCCCGTTAAACTCTCCGGCCTACTCCCCCCCCTCACTCATTCTAACCGTGCAGATGGAAACTGTTGCGGGCACCTCGCCCAACACATTCACCTGCTCCGCACTCGCAGGTGCAGACACGGACGAAAATAGGCCACACGAAGTCAGGACCAAAAAAGGTCAACCTCAACGGCGACATTAAGCGTAAGAG
>JBEGTN010000465.1:0-3877 GCA_041179405.1 Verrucomicrobiota bacterium | reverse complement strand
CCGTGGCGGCCCCAGCCACCGTAGGAGTCCACGATGATCTTGCGTCCGGTGAGGCCGGAGTCGCCCTGCGGTCCGCCGATGACGAACTTGCCGGTGGGGTTGATGAGATACTCGGTCTTGGCGTTGAGCAGCTTGGCCGGGAGGACCTTCTTAATGACGTTCTTGATGAGGAAAGCCTCGATCTCGGCGTGAGCGACGTCAGCGGTGTGTTGAGTGGAGATGACGACGTTAACAATCTCGGTGGCGACGCCATCGACGTAACGAACGGAAACCTGCGACTTCGCGTCGGGGCGGAGCCATTTCACTTTGCCGCTCTTACGGATCTTGGTGAGTTCGCGTCCCAGGCGGTGCGCGAAGATGATCGGGGCGGGCATGAGCTCATCCGTCTCGTCGGCGGCGAAGCCGAACATGAGCCCCTGATCGCCGGCGCCCTGCTCGGCGGTCTTCTTGCCGGCGGCCTTCTTGGCATCCACACCCTGCGCGATGTCAGATGACTGGGCGGTCAGGTAGTTGTTGATGAAAACGGTGTCGGCGTGGAAGACATCATCGTCGTTTACGTAGCCGATGTGGCGGATGGCGTCGCGGATGACCTTCTCAACGTTGAAGGCCTCGTCGATGGGCTTGGTTTTGCCGGTCTTTTTATCCTGGAGCTTGGGGATGGTGATCTCGCCGCCGACGACGACGACGTTGGATTTCACGAAAGTCTCGCAAGCGACGCGGGACTTGGGATCGAACGCCAAACAGGCGTCGAGGATGCTGTCCGAGATAAGGTCGGCGACCTTGTCGGGGTGGCCTTCGCCAACCGATTCAGAGGAGAAAACAAAGGTTTGGGACATGGTTAAGTAAGGGACAAATTTAACCAAAAACGCATAATTCGAGTCGGCAAGTCAAATATCAACATATCTGTATTTAATGATATGATTAACTCAGCAGACCGTAAACGGCCTCCTTTTACACCTGAAAAAACGGGACCTTTTTCGGGACGAATACTTCATTGCCCACGAGAGGAGCGAACGTATTCATAAAAACCTAACCCTCCCCGATGTCTTTTCTTCATCTGCCCGTAATCGACTTGGAAGCGATCAACAACCTTCGTTCACTCGGTGATGAAGGTGACGATACATTCCTGCGAGAGATCATAACCATCTATCTGGAAGACACACCCCTGCGCATAGCCGACCTGAAAAAGTCATTTCGCGAAGAAGAAAACGCCCTCTTCACGCGCAGCGCGCATACGATTAAAGGGAGCTCAGCCAATGTAGGAGCGAGTCGCGTGCGCGGCATCGCGGAACAAATCGAACGCCGCTCCAAGGCAGAACCCATAGCGAGTCTCGCAGAGCTTATTAACGAGCTGGATCAGGCCTACGCGGAAGCCGTCAAGGATCTAGCCACCTACCAAACCTGAAAAGACGGACCTGCCGTCCGGGGGCCTTGTTTTCCGCTCACTCCGCGACACGGCCCAACGATTCGCCCATGCGCGCGTAAACCTCGCGCTGTTCGGCACTGGATGAGACAAGATCGGCGTCGAAACGGATCCGACCTTTTGCAAACACCGTGACCACGCAGGAGCCACCGAAGGCAAACAAACCCTTCTCCTCGCCCTTGGCGACCCTGCGTCCGGGCACATAACTTTGCAAAATGCTCCCGACGCAGGTGGCACCTATCTCCAGGACCGCTACGCGACCGAAGCGCGCCGATTCCACCAGCGTGACCATGCGCTTGTTTTGCACGAGATAGCGGACATTCTTGCGCAGAGCGATAGGGCTGACGGAATAGAGCCAGCCATTGATAAGACGCGCCTCGTCCGGAACACCGGCCACGGGAAAATGGAAACGATGATAATCAACCGGACAGAGCCGCGAAATCAGCAGGCTGCCTCCGGCAAACTCCGCCCCTAGCTCGTCGGAGCCCAATAATTCCGTGAGCGTGAACTTCGCGCCCTTGAGATAAAAGCCGGACGCTGCGTCCACATCTTGAAAAGCAAGGTGTCGCCCGTCGGCAGGCAAAACAGCCACTGCTTCGTCTTGAATAATCGGCCGGGCCGCAGGTTTTAATGTCCGGTAAAAAAACTCATTGAACGTGCGGAAGGCGGTCGCCGGCTTGGTAAACTCATCCGCGTCCAATCCGTATTGCACGACGAAAGGAAGCACTTTGCGCACGCTGGCTGCACGATTCATGCGCCAGCCATACCAATGAGAAAACCATGCCCGCCGCACCAAGGCCGCGAGACTGAGGCGGCCAAACGAGGTGCCATAAGTCCACTTCAGCCAACCTTCACCGTAGACCTGCTCGGTTTCGATCCTACCGCTGCGGCGGTCGTAAACAGTAATAGGGGCGTCGATGCTCATCGGCCCCTAGCCAACCGCCACATGACCCCTCATGGCAAGAGCGCTGCACGACCACACGCTGTTTCCCAGCCCGGGTGCCTCACCCACCATCAAGTAAGTGAATGAAGCCGGTGTGGGCCGATTCCGTTGGGGGACTCGGGGAAGAGGCGAAGTTGAGTAATATTTGTTACGCGATCCCAACCTTACGCAGCCTATCGCTTTTGAATATTGTGCCCGCCACGCGAAGAATCATTGAAGTCTGTCTATGCGCTTACTGCTGATCTTTTTTTTATTCGTGGCGGGGGGCATGGTTTGTCGGGGGGAGTCGGAGGCGGATAAAGTTCTGTTCGAGTTTTATTCGTCCGCCGAACAAGAGGTCTCACTCGCCTATCTCAACGATCTCAAGGACGCGTGGCGGTTTGTGAAAATGGAGAAGGAGGGGAATCGCTTTTTCGTCCGCCACCCCGTCGGAAAGGAGATTTGGTATGAGTTCGTCGTCTCTCCCAATGTTTGGTTTCGCAGGGATCCGTTCAATCGCTTCGTCAACGAAAACCATCCCTACCTCAAGCGCGGCCCGGCGCTCTTGACCACGAACCGGAATCTAAAGGTCACTTATGTGCCGAGCGCCCACTTCGATTATTTCACCACGGGGGATGGGAAAAAGATAAAGGTAATGGAGGAACTCTACACGAAGCTCACCACGGACATCCTGACGATTTTCGAGCCCGACTTAAAGCCCGTGCATGGAAAGAAAATCCGGTATTACGGGGGAATGTTCGAGGGCGTCTACGCGACGGCGGGCAATGCGGAGCTTATCGTGAATAACGATGCCTCAAACTGCCACGAGATCATCCATGTCTTGCTGCATGATTATCCTCATTACGGGCCTTTCGCGGAAGGCGTGGCCCAATGCCTTCAACAAGCGGGAAATCAACGCCCGCTGACCGAGGCCAACTGTTCGCTCGCGGCCAAAGACAAACGCAAGCAGGTGAAACTGTGGGACGTGTTGAGCGACTTCGGGAATCACAAGGACTACCACTTGGCGGGTTCATTCATCTACTATAACCTTTTTGCCGCCCCGCAGGCGCGGGCGCCCTTCGTCGCTTTTCTGAAAGACCTCAGGGAGGGTTCGATCACGTTCGAGGAAGTTCAGGCGCGCTATCAAAAACATACCGGCAAAGAGCTTTCGGCCAGTGTGCGGGATTGGGAGCGCTGGATCGCGACCGTGGGCACCTCGTCCAATGTCTATGTCGATTGGCGAAACGGAGCGAAGTAGCGAATGGCTTACGCGGCCGAGGCCGTGTTCACAAAATTGACCGGCCCATCGCTCTCGCTCTAGGCGCTGTCTTCAAATTAAACCGATGCTCCGTGAGAGGGAAATCATGCTCGGCCAAGGCGACCGAGGCGGATGCGGGCCAGTCCCGCCAGAGCGCATAGGCGTCAACTTAAGGTTGTCGGAGCGCCTTGAGTTTGCGGGCGGGGGCCGGGGATATGCGTCGTAGCACGAGGGTGTTTTTGTCTTCCAGGAGCCATTCCCAGCTTTCGCCTTT
>JBEGTN010000464.1:0-6320 GCA_041179405.1 Verrucomicrobiota bacterium | reverse complement strand
GGTTGATACGTGCGCACGAGATGCTCGGGCGCGTGCCAGAGGCGGTGGCCGCCCCGGAGGAGAAAGCCATTGGCGCGCTGCTCGTCGGCGGGCATCTCCAGGAACAGGTTCCCGGCCTTGCCCTTTTTGGAGCGCAGCGAGGTGATGCGAGGTCCCACGCCAGTGGTGACTTCGAGGGCGAGCGCGCCGGTTTCGAGACGGAGCGCGGCCGCTCCACGGAAATCAATCGTCGATAACTTCATACTTAAAAGCTTCTCCCATGCCCGCGTCTTCGCGGACCTCGCGGATTTTCCACTTGGGCACATAGGCGGGACGCTCGTCCTCCTCGCGGCGCTTGGCCTCGAGGGCGGCCTTGCCGCTGTAGGGCGTGCCGGGCTCGTGCTTGGCCTTGCCCACGAGGTCGAAATACACCGGACAGCCATCGAGGCCGAACTCCTTGACCATGCCGGCTTCGAGGTAGCGGCGGTATTGCTCGGAGAGTTTGTCCTCGCGATTGCAGAACAGTTTTACGCGGAAGGGGCGGTGCGTGGTCTGCACGGCGTAGTAAACGCGGAAACGTTTGCCGCCGATGGAGGGCGGCGGGTTGCGATCGCAAAGGTAGCCGAGCAGGCCGTTGAGGCGGCCGGTGGGCAGCTTCTTGTCGAGCGTGCGGTTGAGCTGCACGGCGGCGTTCAGCATGCGGTCCACCTCGTAGCCGCTCATGGCGGAGACGAAGAGCACGGGCGCGCCGGGGGTGAAGAAAAGGCTGGTGCGCAGGGAGCGCTCGTATTTGAGGCGGTATTCGCGCTCGGTCTTGTAGCCGTGCAGGGCGGCCTCGGGCGCGCAATCGGGCTCCATCTTGCGCTTAAAGGCGTCGCGCACCACGTCCCATTTGTTGACGATGATGATGACGGGCTTGCGCTCCTTGATGGCTTCGCCGGCGATGGCTTTGTCCTGCGCGGTCACGCCGTCGATGGCGTCGAGCACGAGGAAAACCACGTCGCAGCGCTGGATGGCGTCGAGCGAGCGCAGGCGGGAGAAATACTCGACCGGCGAGGCGAGTTTGGTCTGGGCCTTGATGCCGGCGGTGTCGATGAGGCGGAAGGGGTATTCCTTGCGGTTGCGGCCGAGGAATACGAAGGGGATCTCGACGGCGTCGCGGGTGGTGCCGGGCATGTCGCTGACGATGAGGCGGTCGCTGCCGAGCAGACGGTTGCTCAAGGAGGATTTGCCGACGTTGGGGCGGCCGATGAAGCAGACGCAGAGGGGCTTTTCGGGCGTCGGGCCTTTGTTGACGGAGGCGGAAGGGGAATCGGAGTCGTCGCCGGTTTCGGAGTCGTCGGAAGAGTCGTCGTCGGTCTCGCCGTTGAAGGATTCGGTGTCGCCTGAGCTGGGGTTTTCGCCGGCGGCGTAGGTCGCGACGGCGGGGGACTTGGCGGGGGCGTCGAGTTCGCCGAGGCGTTTGGCGATGAGTTGGCGGAGGTCGGCCTCGCCGCGACCGTGTTCGGCGGAGAAGCGGATGGGCTCGCCGAAGCCGAGACGGTAAACCTCGCCGAGGTCGATCTTGTCGTCGTTGAAGTCGGCCTTGTTGAGCACGAGGATGACGTTGCGTTTGTCGCGCCGGAGCATCGTGGCGATCTTGGCGTCGAGGCTGGTGACCGGGGCGAGGCCGTCGATGACGAAGAGAATAACGTCGGCGGACTCCATGGCGAAGTCCACCTGGCGCTCGGAGGCGGCGGTGAGCTCGGCGGGGGAGTCGCCGCCCTTAAGGCCGAGGCCGCCGGTGTCGAGGAGGGTGTAGCCGCCTTCCTTGACCTGGGCGGAGACGACGTCACGGGTGACGCCGGGCTGGTCGTGCACGATAGAAATGCGCGACCGGGTAAGCCGATTAAAGAGACGGCTTTTGCCCACATTGGGGCGTCCGACGATAGCGACGATGCGTGACATAGAGTAGAACCGCACAGACTACGGGGGCAAATGGCGGCGGCACAAGCCCGGACGCACGGGGGGACGGGAAATCCGCATTGGGCCGCTGGAATGGCGTAAAGTTATTTGCCTACCCGCTTATCCGCTTTCTGGCTACGACGGACATGTCCACGACGCCTCTGCGCACAGTTTTTTTCGGTTCCGATGCCATCGCGCTGCCCTTGCTCGAATGGCTGGCGGGGGAGGGGGCGGCTCAGATTCAGCTGACGGCGATCTTCACCCAGCCGGATCGTCCGATGGGGCGCGGTCAGAAAGTGCAGGCTAACGCGATCAATCAATGGGCGCTCGCTCGCGGCCTGCCGGTCCACCAGCCCGATAAAATAACGCCCGAGGTCCGCGCCGCCTATGCCGCCTCCACACCCGACCTCGCCTTGGTAATGGCCTACGGGCACATCCTGCGCGACGACTTCATCGCGGTGCCGCCCTTCGGCACCTTGAATTTTCACGCCTCGCTTCTGCCCGGCTACCGGGGTGCCTCGCCCATCCAGACCGCCGTCGCCTGCGGAGAGCGGGAGACCGGGGTCTCGTTGATGCGCATCGTCCGCCGGCTCGACGCCGGTCCGGTGGCGGACCGGGAGGCCGTGTGTATCGGCCTGCTCGATACGGCGCTGGAAATCGAGCAAAAGCTAGCCGCCGCCTGCGCGCCCCTGCTGGAGCGGGCTTTGCCGGCGCTACGAGCCGGAACGCTGGCGTTTATCGCCCAGGACGAAGACGCGGCCACTTTTTGCCGCAAACTCGCCAAGGAGGATGCGGCGCTCGATTTCACCGCTCCCGCCGCCGTGCTGGCCGCGCGTATCAACGGCCTCAATCCCTGGCCCTCCGCGCAGACGGAATATGCGGGACAGCCCTTGAAATTCGGGCTGGCCGACACCGTGGCGGGGTCGGCTGCGCCCGGCGTCGTGGCGGGGCAGGATGATGCGGGATTGCTGATCGGCACCGGAGCGGGCTTGTTGCGGGTGCGTCGCCTTCAGCGTCCCGGCGGGCGTATGTTGCCTGCGCTGGAGTTTTTACGCGGCTGTCCGCTGCCGGCCGGCACGGTGTTTGCGTCGGGCACGCTCACGCCGCTGGTGGCGAAGACGCCGTTTCCAGTGGTGAAGTCCGTTTGACGACACCGCGTCGGCAGCGTGCCTGTGGAGCGTGGGACTTATGGCGGGACCTTATTGTATTGCAATTAACTTGAGGTGGCCGGGCTTCCGCCTCACGCCTGAATTTGCACCCCGTTTGGGTGGTAAAACTTACCCCATGAAACCGTTTCTGTTCCCCCTGTTTCTCGCAATCGTTGGGGCTGCGCAGGCCGCCACCCCCAGTAACGCGATCCTCTACGTCACGCAGATGCCGATCCCCGACGAGGTGCTGACGCACACGATCACGGAGACGAAAATGAGCATCGTTAGCACGATGCAGAGTCCGCTGGCCGATCCCGCCCACGCGGGGCGCGGCGGCGGCCTCTGGATTCGCTACGCCAACGGCACCAAACGCAACCTCACGGCGGCCGCCGGCTACGGAGGGACGCTGGATGTCAACAGCAACGCCACCGGCCAGCAGGGTGCGAGCGGCATCGCGGTGCATCACCCTTCGATGCACTGGAGCGGCACCAAGGCGATCTTCGGCATGGTCGTCGGCGCGCCCACCGGCGCGAGCGACACGACGGTTTTTCATTGGCAACTCTACGAGATCACCAATTTCGGTCTGGGTCAGACGCCGGTGATTTCCTACGTCACGGGCCAGCCGGCGAACTACAACAACTTCGAGGCCTGCTACGACACCCAGGATCGCATCATCTTCGTCTCCGACGCGCCGCACGCGATGCAATCCCACCTCTACCCGCAGCTCGACGAATACATGAACATCCCGACCAACACGGGATTATGGCGGCTCGACCGCACGAATGCCAACGAGCTTAAACAAATCATCCATACGCCGTCGGGCGCGTTCACCCCGTTTCTGGATAGCGCCGGCCGCGTGCTCTTCGTGCAGTGGGACCACCTCTCGCGCGATGTCTCTTCGACCTATGACCGCCCGGCCGACTCCAACTTCGGCGAGACCTGGACGCAGACCTTCAACGGCGACGGCACCTTTGCAAGCGAGGATGTCGGCGCCGGTTTCACCCACGGCACGGCGGCGAATTATTCGACGTTTAACACCTTTCCCGAGCCGCGTAATTTCGATAAAAAAGCGCTGGCTGCCCTCGGCAACGTGAACGGCAACGCGATCAACCAGTTTTTCCCCTGGGAGTGTCGCGAGGACGGCTCCAGCCACGAGATCATCAACCACGTCGGACGCCACGAGTTCGGCGGCTCCAACCTGCGCAACAGCTTCACCGACGACCCGAACCTCGTGACCCCCACCTTTACCGGAGTCACCACCGCGCTGGATATGCTCCATCTCATCGAGTCGCCCACCGCCAACGGCACTTTCTACGCGGTGAATCCCCCCGAGCTCGGCACCCACATGGCGGGCCCGATCCTGCGCTTCAACGGCGCTCTCGGCACCAACCCCGACACGATGGTGATCACCTATGTGACCCCGAACGTGAGTGTGCCCAACCCCGGCCTCCAACCTCCGCTCACCAACGCCGTGGACATCTACCGCAACCCGCTGCCCTTGACCGACGGCAACCTGCTCGCCGTCCACGCGGCGGTGAAGCAGTATGACGTGAGCACCGGCGCCGACGCCCAGCACCCGAAATCCCGCTACGATTTCAAGCTGCGTATGCTTCAGACCTCGGGAGCGACCATGGTGCCCGACCTCGCCACGACGCTCGTCACCGAGCCCAATGTCAGCCTCAGCTACTACGCCAACGGCACGCTCATCACTTACAGCGGCTCGCCACTCTGGGAGCTCGACCCGGTCGAGGTCGTCGTCCCCGTCAAGCCCACGCAGCTCAACAGCAGCATCGCCAGCGTGGAGCAGACGGTTTTCGACGAAGAGGGCGTTCATGCGCCCACCCTGCAAAATTACCTGCGGACCAATAACCTCGCGATGGTCGTGAACCGCGATTCCACCCGCCGCGACGCGGCCGACAAGCAGCAGCCCTTCAACCTTAAGGTCTCGTGGTCCGCCACCCAGACCACCGGCGCCAGCGGCAAGCTCTACGACATTGGCTGGGTGCAGATACTTCAGGCCGATGCGATTCGCGGCTTCACGCTTAGCTCCAACGCCACCGCCTCACCGCAGCCCGGACGACGGTCCTTGCCCGTGCCCTTGCACGACAGCCTCGCCGAGATGCCCGTGGTGGGCGGCGCGCCCAGCGGAGCGGTCAAGATCGGCACTGACGGCTCCTGGGCCGCGATCCTGCCCGCCGGCCGCGCCCTGACCTGGCACATGCTCGACGGCGCGGGCACCGCCAGCCAGGTCAAGGAACGCTACTGGGTGACTTTCGCGCCCGGCGAGGTGCGCACCTGCGCCGTTTGCCACGGCGTGAACACCCGCGATCAGGCGGGCAACCTCGGCGTGCCGACCAACAAACCCTTGGCGCTGCGCACGCTCCTGCAATTCTGGAAAGCCAACCACCCCTCCGGCACCCTCCAGCACGCCTCGGCCAGTGCCTCTGTCTTGAAAAACGCGGTCATGGCCGTGCTCAGCGTCAATCGCACCGGCGGCGGCACCGGCCCGGCCAGCGTGACCTATTCCACAGCCGACGGCACCGCCCTCGCGAGCACGGATTACTACACGACTAGCGGCACCCTGACCTGGGCCGATGCTGACACCGCGCCGAAAACCATCAACGTCCTCCTGCGCAACAACCCCGCCCTCGCCGCCAGCAAGACCTTTACCGTCACCCTCGCCAATCCGCTCTACGGCGCGCTCGGCACGATCACCACGGAGGCCGTCACGATCACCGAGACGCCGCTCGACGCCTGGCGCTTGACCACCTTTGGCGCGAACGCCACGACTCCCGGCGTCGGCCTTCCCGCCGACGATCCCGATGGTGACGGGATGGATAACCAAAGCGAATTCATCGCGGGCACGGTGCCGACCGACGCCACGAGTGTCCTCACCCTTCAGCCTGGCATGTCCGGTGGCCAGATGCACCTGAGCTTCACGGCGCAAGCCGGGGTTTCCTATACCATTCAATATAAGGATGCTCTCACCGACCCGACCTGGCTAAAGCTCCTCGACATCGCTCCGAGCCCAAGCGCACAGCTCAAGGACATCGTGGACCCCGCGCCGGTGACGCAGCGCTTCTACCGAGCGGCCACGCCGCAACAACCCTGACCGTAAAGAGCGGCAATGGGGCAATGAGACGCTTATTCTAGAGCATTTTAAGAAATGTCATAGCCGTTCAGAGGTAGGGCGTGACCGCTGGGCGCGCCGCGTTGGCGTGGTGAATACCTGAGAGGCACGGCGGCGGT
>JBEGTN010000463.1:0-11386 GCA_041179405.1 Verrucomicrobiota bacterium | reverse complement strand
CTGCGTCGCATCGGAATCTGACCTGTCGTCATGCACCAAGCCGTGCCTC
Source organism: Verrucomicrobiota bacterium (assembly GCA_041179405.1). Classification (GTDB taxonomy): domain Bacteria; phylum Verrucomicrobiota; class Verrucomicrobiia; order Opitutales; family Opitutaceae; genus IMCC26134_A. Next base: position 11,337 of record JBEGTN010000463.1, on the reverse strand, counting down.
CCCTCATGTCCACGCCCGGCCACACTTCCGTCCTGCTTGCCGAGACGCTCGGCCTGCTCGCGCCTCATGCCGGCGGGCACTATCTCGACTGCACCTTCGGCGGTGGCGGCCATACCCGTGCCATTTTGGAGGCCGCACCGGATTGTCACGTGACCGCGCTCGATCGCGACCCGGCCGCAGCTCCACGCGCCACGGAACTGCTCGCTGCTTATCCCGGACGCCTCACGCTGCTTGATCGTGATTTTGGTGAGCTGGCTGCGCTCAAGCTCTCCGGTCTCGATGGCATCCTTTTCGATCTCGGCGTATCTTCGTTTCAACTCGACGAAGCCGATCGTGGTTTTTCCTTTCGCGCCGACGCCCCCGCCGACATGCGCATGGACCCGCGTCACGGCGTGCCGGCTTCGCTCTGGCTCGAGACTGCCACCGAGGAGATGCTTTACCGCGCCGTCGGCACCTACGGCGAAGAGCGCCACGCAGGCCGGGTGGTGCGCGCCATCCTCGCCGCACGCGGCACCGGCGCGCTGGCGCGCACCGCGACTCTGGCGGAGTTGATTTCCAACGCCATTCCGCCGAAGGACCGTTTCACCTCGCGCATCCATCCTGCGACGCGCGCCTTTCAAGGTATTCGCATTGCGGTCAATGACGAGCTCGGCGCGCTCGCGCGCGCGCTGCCCGCCGCCTTTGCCGCCCTTGCGCCGGGAGGGGTGCTCGCGGTCATCAGCTTTCACTCCCTGGAGGACCGGCCGGTCAAGCAGGCCTTCCGCCGTCTTTGCGGGCAGCCGGAGACCCGCGAGGATCATCGTCCCGCCGACATGCGCACCGCCGTGGCCGATGCGCTCACCCGCAAGGCCGTCGTCGCGGGCGACTTTGAAACCTCCGCCAATCCCCGCAGCCGTTCCGCCCGTCTCCGGGCCGTTCGCAAGCTTTGAAAAGTTATTAACAAGCCGCTCACCACTGTATCCGCCTCTTAACGACGTATTCGCGCCCCACTTACTCACAACTTCTTCGCCTAACGTATCCCGCATATGAATACCCGAGACAATCGCGCCTTTGCCACCCAGATTTTCGTGTCCGCGCTTCTGATGCTCGGCGTGGGCGGAGGACTTGGCTTTTCCATTGTGGATTTGCGCCAGCGGATATCCGTTTCTGCAAACAACGCCCGTATCCTCGATCAAAAAACAGCCGAGGCCGGTCGCCGTCTCTCCGAACTCGGTGGATCGGTGGCGGCTGAGCAGTCGCCCGAAGTGCTTCAGCGCCGTAATCAGGCGCTCGCTCTGGGGCTGGGGCTGCCTCGCGAGTCCCAAGTCGTGCGTGTCGGTGTGTCCGCCGGCGAGCGTCTCGCGGCAAAGCGTAATGCCGAGATATTCCAGTCCGAACACGGTCTCGTATCCATGCCGGTCCATTTCAACCTGGGAGGCGCGTCGCGTTGAGCTGATGACCGCCCGTGGATTTGCCACCAACATCCGACTCGGCTTAATCGCCAGCGTTGTCGTCTGCTGTTTCGGTGTGCTTGCCGCCCGGTTGGTGCAGTTGCATGTGCTGGATCGCGAACACTACCTCGCCCAAATTCAGAACTCCCGTCACGACATAGTATCCGTAATCGCCCGACGTGGCGACATCTACGACACACGACGCGACATACTTGCCACCAGTCAGACGGAGATAACACTCGCGGTTGATCCATGGGCCGTTTCGAAAAAAATAGAATTTCAACGCACGCCGGCCCAGCGTGAAAGGCTTGCTGTCAAAGAGCGTGAAAAACGCGCCAGGCTCGCCGTCGAGCTGGGCATGCAGGTCTCCGATCTAGAGGCGTTTTTCACTCCCGCATGGCGTGACGTCCCTGTCGCGCAGGATACGCGCGACGAGGCCGCCGACGGCCGGGTGCGGATCGAGTGGAAGAAACTCCGCGAGGGAGTAAGCGAAGAAACGTTCAGTCGCATCGAGGCTTTGCATGTCACGGGCCTCACCGCTGACCGTTCTTATCGCCGAGTCTATCCGCATAACGAGCTCGCCGCCCATCTTATCGGGTTTCTCAATAAAGAGGGTGCAGCCTCGGGCGGAGTGGAGTCATTCGCCGATCTTTACCTCAGCGGCCACGATGGCTGGCGCGAGGTCGAACGTGATGCCAGGCGCACCGAGTTGGCCCAGTTCAGGAACCGCGAGGTTAGCCCGTCGGATGGTTGGGGTGTGGTGCTTTCGATCGACACCGCCATCCAGCACATCATCGAGCAGGAACTCGCGTATATCGTCTCCAGCTTCAAGCCCGGCAAGGCCACTATCATCGTCAGCGATGCGCGGAGCGGATTTCTTCTCGCCCTCGCCAATTACCCGACCTTCAACCTCAACGCCTATGGCGATGCTCCACTTGAGGTGCAGCGTAATATCGCCGCCACCGACCTCATCGAGCCTGGTTCCACATTTAAAATCGTGGCGGCATCCGGTGCTTTAAACGAGGGTTTGGTTACGCCTGCCACCAGGTTCGACTGCACGCTGGCCACTATTTTGTATCAAGGGCGCGAACGGAAATTCATGCGGGATGATCACCACTTCGATCACCCCTTGGCCGTATCCGAAATAATAAGTCATTCCAGCAACAACGGTGCCGCGCAGCTGGCCATGCGCCTTGGTGATCGTCGTTTTTACGACTACGCCCGCGCCTTCGGTTTCGGCGAACGGACCGGATTTCCCATAGGTCACGAGGAGCCTGGTCTTCTTGCTGATCCGGCAAAGTGGTCCGTGCCGGACATCACGCGTATTCCGGCGGGCTACTCGGTTGCCGCGACTCCGCTTCAGGTTCACTATGCCATGTCCACCATCGCCAGTGGAGGCAGTCTGATGCGACCCCAGCTCATCCGCCAGATTCTCGACGCCCAGGGCGAGGTGGTCTATTCCTTCAAACCTGCCGCCCGGCGTGTCGTGATCGCCCCCGCCACCGCCGAGTCGATGGCCGCGATGCTCCAGAAGGTAGCCTCCGAGGAAGGCACCGCCAAGGTCGCCGCTATTCCGGGATTCGAGGTCGCGGGCAAGACTGGCACGGCACAGAAGCTGATCGGCGGACATTATTCCGAACATAACCATGTGGGTTCGTTCGTGGGTTTTTTTCCGGCGAGTCGTCCTCGTGTGGTCATCACTGTAGTGGTGGACGACGGCCACCCGGCCGATGGCCGCATAGCCTATGGTGCCACCGTGGCCGCGCCCAGTTTCCGTAAAATAGCGGAGCAACTTATTCAGTATCTCGACATCAAACCGGTCACCTCCCCCCTGCAAGCCCCCGTTGGCGGCAAGCTATTGGCCCACAACCAAGGAGCCCGGCCATGATCGGTTATTTGAAGCAAAACTATCCATTAATCCATGCGTTTGCTGCAACTGCACCTTCCGCCTGCCCGGAGCCTGAAGCCCGTCCTCGTCGTGCTTCAGCGGATCCTTTTTCCCGTGCATTAAAAATGGCTCCACAACTCTCCGATCTTTTTTCTGATGATGAGATAGTGTCCCTGCGCGGCACTCTCGAACGCCCAATATCAGGTCTCGTGATGGACAGTCGTCGCGTTGTGCCCGGCAATGTCTTTTTTGCTCTGCCGGGCTTGCGCACCGACGGCGCAGTTTTCGTCGCCGAGGCGTTGAGCCGCGGGGCGGTTGCGATTGTCTCCGCCGCTGCGCCAGCCGCCGCACCGGTCAAGGTCACCTATGTTCAAGTGGCTGATCCGCGCGGTGCGCTTGCGCGTGCCGCCCGTCGTATCTACCGCGAGCCTGATCGCTCCCTTGGTGTTGTCGGTGTCACCGGCACCAACGGCAAGACCACCGTGGGGCGCTTGATCAAGCACTTCCTCGAGGACGGTCCGCGCGTAGGTTTGCTTGGCACTATTTCCTACGATCTCGGAGCTCGTATCGTTCCCTCATTTAAAACCACCCCGGAGGCGCCCGATATATTCGGCATGCTAGCCCAGATGCGCGACGCCGGCTGCCGCGAAGCAGTCATGGAGGTGAGTTCGCACGGCATAGATCAGCAGCGCGTCGATGGGCTCGAGTTTGCGGCTGCGGTCTTCACTAATCTGACTCAGGATCATCTCGACTACCACCAGACGCTGGAGAGCTATTTTGCGGTAAAAACCCGGCTGTTCATAGGCGGTATCGGGCGACCGCCGCCCGTCGCCGTGATCAACATCGACGATGCCTACGGTCGTCGTTTGCTCGCCATGCTACCGTCCTCGGTCCGGCCGGTTTCGTTTGGTGAATCGGGGGATGCCGCCGTGCGTGCCGAGGATGTGGAACTAGGGTTTAAGGAGACGGTTTTCACTCTCGTTTGGCCCGAGGGGCGTGCCCGGGTTCGCTGCCCTCTGCTGGGTCGTTACAACGTCAGCAATGTGCTGGCTGCCGCCGCTACCGCTTGGGGCCTCGGCCGGAATCCACAGCTTTTCCTTCCTCGGCTCGCCGCTTTTCCCGGCGTGCCTGGCCGCATGGAGCGCATTGAAGAGGGTCAGCCCTACAATGTCCTGGTTGATTACGCACATACCGACGATGCCCTTCGCAACGCCCTCGGCATGTTGCGCGCCATCACACCCGGGCGCGTGCTTTGCGTGTTCGGTTGCGGAGGAAACCGTGACCGTGCCAAGCGTCCGCTCATGACACGCGCCGTCGAGGATTACGCCGACATCGCCCTGCCCACCGCAGATAATCCGCGCAATGAATCGGTTGTCCGGATTTTCGAGGATATGCGCGCCGGGGTTACTCAACCGTCCAAGTTCACGTGGATAGAAGACCGCCGTCGCGCCATCAGCCTCGCTCTCGATATGTGCCGTCCCGGCGACTGCCTGCTGGTCGCCGGCAAAGGCCACGAGACGTATCAGGAGTTCTCCGACACTATCACGCCTTTCGATGATCGCCAGATCGTCCGCGAGTTAATCGCGCTTAAACGCCTCCGTCCCGGGGCTCTGCCGGCGGCTTGAGCCCGCTGTCCTTCAATGCCTGTATTTGATCCCGAGTTTATCGCCCGCGTCGCGTCCGGAAATTGGACGAGGGTGCCTGCATCCAGCTTGACGGGCTTTGGGATCGATAGTCGGGGGCTTCGTCCAGGGGATGTCTTCGTCGCAATCAAGACCGCCACCAGGGATGGTCATGCATACCTTGCGGCGGCCGAAGCCGCCGGGGCTGCCGCCGCCTTGGTTGCCTCGCCTGACTCCTCGCTGGAACTGCCCCAGCTTGTTGTCGCCGATCCGCTATCAGCCTTCCAAGCCATTGCCGCCGCACATCGCCGCACATTCACCGGTCCTGTTATCGGTATATCCGGAAGCGCCGGAAAGACATCGACCAAGAATCTGCTCGCTTTACTTCTCGCGGATTCGCCGGGGTCGGTTCTCGCCACCGAAGGCAATCTTAACAACCACCTCGGGGTTCCGCTCACGTTGACCAGACTCGATCCTGCGATTCACCGCGCGGCTGTTGTCGAGGCAGGCATCGGCGGCCCCGGGGAGATGGCCCCGCTGGCGGCGATGATTGCCCCGGATTTAAGCATTATCACACTTGTCGCCGCCGCACACCTCGAGGCGCTCGGTTCGCTTTGTGGTGTGGCGCGTGAGAAGTGCGTGCTGCCCGCCGCCACACGCGTTGGCGGGTTGAAGGTGTTCCCTGTCTCCTGTCTTGCCCATGCACCATTTAAGGAGTTGCCCGAACCAGTATCTGTTGTCGCTCCCGAGATTTCCCAATCGCGTGTGGCTACTGTGATCCGGCTCGCCCCTAGAGCGGGGGTTGCCCCCCTGGAGTTTACCTGTCGTCGCGTCTCCGAGGGTATGGCACGCAATGCTGCGCTTGCGATCGCCGCCGCCATGCATCTTGGCGTCAGCGCTTCCGCTCTGCAGGCCAGGCTCTTGACCTGGCAACCCGCCACCTTGCGCGGAGAGCTTCGAAGCGACTCTGCCGGTCGCTGGTTATACGTGGACTGCTACAACGCCAATCCTGCCTCCATGCTCGATGCGCTGGCCGTCTTCATCGATCTCGCACCTGCGGCTGAGCCCAGACTTTATGTGATCGGTGGCATGGAGGAACTCGGCGCTGAGTCCGCTCGTTATCATCGTGAACTGGGGGCGGCGCTGGCATCCCGCCTGCGCGCAGTTGATCGTGCTCTTGTGGTCGCCGCGCCTTCCTCCACTGCGGCTGTCCTCGCGGGTGCTGCGGGCTCAACTAATATCACTGCGTCCGACCTCGAAGGCGTGCGCGCTCAATTTGATGCCTTTACCGGTGCTGTCTTCATGAAGGGCAGCCGCCGCTACCAACTCGAATCCATCCTCGTTCCGGCCGGCGAACCCGCCGCCGCCCACTCACCATGCTCAGTTATCTAGCAGATTTCGAACACGTCTGGGGACCGCTCCGCTTGTTGCGCTTCCTTTCGTTTCGCGCGCTCATGGCGGCGGGGACTGCAACGGTCATCGGGTTCTTCATCGGGCCCTGGCTCATCACCAAGCTTCGTGAGCTGAAATACGGTCAGCATTACGACGACACCCGCACCGGCGACCTCGCGCATCGCTTCGACAAGAAAAACGTTCCGACCATGGGCGGCCTGCTCATCTTCATCTCCGTTTTCGTCAGCGCCGTGCTCTGGGCCGCGCCCAACATCTGGGTTTACACCGCGCTCTTTGTTTACACCGCGCTCACCGGCGTGGGTTTCCGCGACGACTACCTGAAGGCCGTGCGCAAAAACAAGGACGGCATCTCTTCTCGCGAGAAAATATTCTGGCAGACCTTGGTCACGCTCGGTTCGCTCGCCATGCTTCTCCTGCACCCGACCAGCGCCGAAAAAATCCGCGAGGTCTGGGTGCCGTTTCTCAAGGAGCCGCTCTTCGTTTTCCCGCTGGGATTGGGTCTGCTGGGCCTGTTTGTGATGCATTTTTTCTGGGTCGTGGGATTTTCCAACGCGATCAACCTCACCGACGGCCTCGACGGCCTCGCCATCGGCTGCACCATCAGCGTCGCCCTCGTTTACGGCATCATGGCCTACGCCGCCGGCAACACCAAGGTCGCGGCGTATTTGCTCATCTCTTACGTTAGCGGCAGCGGCGAACTCACCGTCATCTGCGCCGCCCTGGTCGGCGCGGGCATGGCCTTTCTCTGGTTTAACTCCCACCCGGCCGAGGTGTTCATGGGCGACACCGGCTCGCTCGCCCTCGGCGGCCTGATCGGTGTCATCGCGTTCATGGTGCAGCAACCGTTCACGCTCATCATCGTGGGCGGTGTCTTCGTGGTGGAGGCGCTCTCGGTCATCATCCAGGTGGGATTTTTCAAATACACTCGCCGCCGCTTCGGCGAGGGCCGCCGCATTTTCCGCATGGCCCCGATTCATCACCACTTTCAAAAACTGGGCTGGCCCGAGACCAAGGTCGTCCTGCGTTTCTGGATCGTATCCCTGATGTGTTCCCTGGCCGGTCTGGCCACCATGAAACTACGCTAAACCACACCGCATTCAGCCATCCGCATATAAGCCACGTCCTTGAACGCTCCCGATTACATTCGTCCTCTGCTTACTCATCCCGTCGCAATTTTTGGCGGCGGAGTGAGCGGGCGCGCACTGGCTGCGTTAGTCGGGCGACTCGGCGCGCAAGCGATGGTATTCGATGCCAAACCGGCCGAGGGTGATTTTGGATCGTTCACTTCTGCCGACGCCACCGCGCATCGTCTCGTGCTGTTTTCCCCTGGCTTCACGCCTACTCATCCTTGGTTGTCCGCCGCCCGATCTGCTGGCGCGCTCTGCCTGGGCGAGATCGACTTCGCCTCGCTCTTCTGGCGCGGGCCTCTGGTGGCCGTCACCGGCACCAACGGGAAAACCACGCTTACCGAGTTTTTGACCCACGCACTCCACGCCGCCGGGATCGACGCCACCGCGACCGGCAACATTGGTTATTCCCTGTCTCAACTCGTCGTGGACCGTGATGGGGGGGCACCCGACGCCTATGCAATTTGCGAGGTCAGTTCGTTCCAGGCCGAGACACTGCGTCATTTTCGCGCGGATAGTTCCGTGTGGATAAATTTCGCCGAAGATCACCTCGAGCGACACGGTGCGATGGAGACTTATTTCATGGCCAAATGGCGTCTCTTTGAGCGGACCCTCGGAGGAAGTATTCATGCCGGTAGCAGTGTGCAGCGTTTCGCCGCCCTTTACGGGCAAACATTGCCGTCTGAAGCTTGCGTGCAGAGTGAAAACCAAGAGGGGGATGTGTTATTACAGGGGACGGTTTTCGCTGATTATCCCCAACGGGAGAACTTTTTGCTCGCCGCCGCCTGGTGGCATGCCGCCGGTTTAAGAGAGAGCGTGCTCTACTCTGCGGCACGAAGCTTCGCACCGGCCCGTCATCGTCTGGAGCGCGTGTTGGAAGCGGGAGGCGTAGTCTGGTGGAATGATTCGAAGGCCACTAATTTCCATGCCGCCGAGGCCGCGCTCGCACGTTTTCAACAGCCCGTTTTGCTCATTGCCGGGGGAAAATCCAAGGGTGGTGATCTGCACGGATTTGTCCGGCGTGTGGCGCCGCGTATCCGCCATGTGGCGTTGATCGGCGAGACACGCCATGTGCTGGCGACATTTTTCGGATCCGAAAACGTGCCTTATACCCTGTGTAATGATCTAGCACAGGCAGTGCATACTCTGGCTGCTCTTTCAATGCCGGGCGATCAGGTGATATTGAGCCCGGGTTTCGCCAGTTTCGATCAATTCAGTAGTTACGCCGACCGCGGCGACCAATTTGTCGCTACCGTCAAAAACCACGCCACGACCCGCCCTTCCTTTTCCGTTTAAATTTAACCAAAAAACATCATGAAATTGCTCCATGTCAGTGCTCTCGTCATCGCGGTTCACGCCGCGGTTTTTGTCTTCATTTTCGCCACCCCCGGCTGTCGGTCCACCGGGCACGCGAACAAACCCGCGCCGGAGGCAACGGCACCGACGTCGGTCACGCCGGTGGCCGATAGCATCAAACCGTTGCCAGTCGCGAATGATGGCAGTGTTGCTTCAAGCACTAGCGCCGATTCATCCGTAACTCCGGTTTCAACGGCTCCGATTTCGGCGGATGGTGTGATACGTTTCGCACCCACTCGTCCTGTCGTTGCTCCGGTTGTCGAGTCCGCTCCGGTGCCCACCTCCGCAACTCATGTCGTGGCCAAGGGCGAGAGTCTCTGGTCGATTTCACACAAATACGGCATCACCATCGATGAACTTACCGCTGCCAACCAACTCGCTAAAACCGCAAGCCTTCACCTCGGTCAGAAGCTGACAGTTCCGGCGAAAGCGGCTGCAGCCGTATCAAGTCAAGGCGGGGATGTGTCTAACGCTTACACTGTGGCCTCTGGCGATACACTGGGGTCGATCGCACGCAAGCAGGGCACCACGGCCTCCGCTCTGCGCACCGCAAATAATCTCAAGGGTGATTCTTTACGTATCGGGCAGAAACTCGTGATACCTGGAAATAGCGCCGCTGTTTCCGCTGAAGGCGTCGTTTCCGCGCCGGTAGGCTCGGTTCCTTCCGCACGTCCCGCGCCGCAAGCGGGAGACGCCACTCACACTGTGGTGCCGGGAGATAGCCTCGGCTCCATCGCGCGCAAGCACGGTGTCCGCGTCGGAGATGTCGCAACCCTCAATAACATCACCGATCCCGCAAAAATTCGCGTAGGCCAGACGCTCAAGCTGCCCGTCGGTGCGAAACCGGTCAGCGCAAAAACTCCGAGCACCAAGCCCGCCGCCCCGGCTGCCACCACCGCCGAGCCCGCCGCAGCCGCCACACCGCCTGTTCCGGTCGCACCTGTAACGCCAGTGCAGACTATGGCGGTGCCGGTGATTCGTATCGACTGATCAATTACCAAAATCGTAGTCCGTATAAAACCACCTGATGCCGTTCGCCTCCGTCATGACCGCTGATCCTTCAGTCGCGCGCGCCCGGCCTACCTTTAATCCGGTGGGTGTCATTCTGGTGTGCGTGGCGTTTCTTTGCACGTTAGGGCTGATTGCGGTCTTTAGCGCGAAGGCCGCTTTCTTTTGGAAGCAGGTCATGGGGATGGGGCTGGGGGTGGCGGCCGGTGTAATTACAAGCCGTATAAATCTGGAATACGCACGCCGTCATGTGCTGGTCATAACGATTGCGATCATGTCGCTGCTGCTGCTCGTTGCTATTCCGGGGATTGGAATAAGTGTGAACGGTTCGCGCCGCTGGCTTGGCTTGGGGCCGATCCGTTTCCAGATCTCGGAGTTGGGGAAGATCGGCCTCGTATTTGTCCTGTCCCATTATCTCGCCCTGAACCAGTCGCGGATGGCGGAGTTGAAGCGCGGATTTTTCATGCCGCTCGCCATTATAGGTGTCGCCGGAGGTTTGATCATGTTGCAACCCGACTTCGGCACGGCCGCCCTTGTCGGAGCCGTCGGCGTAAGCCTGCTTTTTCTGGCGGGTGCGCGCTGGAGTTATATCTTCACCAGCATCGGTCTGGGCGCCGGCGCTTTCACGCTCGCCGTGATGTTCAATCCCAATCGTTTGACTCGCTTCCTGGCCTTTCTGGATGTCGAGGGCAATAAACAGGCAGGAACTTATCAGGTCTATCAGTCGTTTCTCGCGTTTGCCGCCGGCGGGGTTGACGGCGTGGGTTTGGGGCAGGGTCGTCAGCAAATTTACTTTTTGCCCGAAGCCCATACCGACTTCATTTTCGCCATCGTGGGAGAGGAGCTAGGGCTGGTCGTAACACTTTTCACCGTCGCCGCCTTTGCATTGATCTTCATTTGCGGTCTTATCCATCTTCGTCGCGCGCCCAATCTTTTCCAATACCTGCTTGTTGCCGGATCGATTCTGCTCATCGACTTGCAGGCGGTGATCAACATCGGCGTAGTCACCGGAAGGTTGCCGACCAAGGGTATGTCCATGCCTTTTGTGAGCGCAGGCATTTCGAATCTGGTGCTTATGGGCATTCTGGTCGGCTTGATTGTTAACACCCGAAGGGCCTGGACGGGCCCGCAAGAGTTGCCCGGTAGCCGGGATTTCGCATGAGCACTTTTCTTCTCTCCTGCGGTGGCACAGGCGGCCATCTTTCGCCCGGTATCGCCCTGGCCGAGGGGCTTGTTGCGCGCGGTCATCGTGCAGTGCTTCTGATCAGCAACAAGAAGGTGGATGCACGCCTCGCCGCCAAATATCCCGGACTCGTTTTCGAGCCGATACCCGGCACGCCTTTCGGATTACAGCCAGCCACATTGGCACGGTTTTTAGTGTCACAGGCGAAAGGATATTTGGCCGGACGCCGGCTTGTGCTTGCGGAGCGTCCGGCCGCCATAGTCGGCTTCGGGGGGTTTACCACGGCGAGTATCGTTCTCGCGGGAGTCGC
>JBEGTN010000462.1:0-4139 GCA_041179405.1 Verrucomicrobiota bacterium | reverse complement strand
GGAGGTGCGCAGAATTACCTTGCTTGCGCCGATGGAAAATTTTTTGTTCCTACTTCGGTCGGTTTGTCCCCATCGTCTAGCCCGGTCAGGACACGTCCCTTTCACGGATGTAACCGGGGTTCGAATCCCCGTGGGGACGCCATTTTATAGCTTGCTCTACAAGCAACCAATTCAAAGGGAGATGGAGCCTTTCAGCTCATCTCCCTTTATTTGTGTTACGCACGGCATCAGTGGGTCCCCTTCACCTTCACCAGGGGCTGATGTCCTGAATCGGGAGGGACGTTCCCTGTGATGACGCTGTGCGGTAATCCCGTGATCGAGACCAGACGCCAGAGACCATCACCCTTAAACCGCAGTTCAAACCGAGCACGGATTACGCGGATAGCACGGATAAAACAGGATCAGACCTACTGACTTCGAGGAATCAAGATGAGCCGCCAAAGGAGAGGGAGCTTCCAGCTCGCTTCCGTAAACACGGGAGCAAGATGCTCCCGCTACCCACTCCCATGCCACCGAGAACCCCGCCCATCTCAGTTCCTCGCTCACTTTCTTTTTCCCACGAGGGGCAGGAAGTCTGAGCATCGGGGTTTACGTCCCATGGAATAAAACTGTCTCTGTATTCGCATAAAACTACATCGCAGGTGAACACCCGGATCTTTGGATCATCTAAAGAACTCCGCCTATCGCGGCTGGTTTACCGAAGCAAAGGCGCGCTGTTCATCGAACCTTCAACCTGGGCTCAATCCACCCTGGAGCGTCCGAAATCCGCACCTTCACCGCACACTCGCACCCGGACCGATAGCGGCGTGAAAGGCTTCGAGGCTGGTCGTCGCGGCGAGCTCGGCACGGGCCGCGGCCACACACGATGGCGTGGCCAGGCCGGTGTTCTCCGCAAGGAACAGGAGATAGGCCGCGATGTTTTTTGCGAAGCCCAGTCTGCCCTCCGCACTGATCGCGTAAAAACGCGCGCGCTGCCGGTAGCCAAATGCGGTGTGGTCGCCCAAAGCGGTCTTTTCCGCACGTCCCTCCGCCGCGAGAACGTAGAGAAAGTTGTATTCAAACCAGAACATGTGCTCGGGACTCGGAGGCAACGCCTCGACCGCCTGGCGCGCGGAACTGGCGGAGGCAAAGACCGCCTGCTCGCTGGCCGGCGCCCCTGATTTCACCAAGGCGTCGATGATAAAACTCCTGGCCATCTTGCGCTCCGTGTCGTCCACGGCGAACGCACCGGCGAGCGCGAGCTCCACGGTGAAGCGATACCAGTCACGCCAGAGCGCCTGATCTTCGGCGGCGCTCGAGGCGAAGAGGGCGCGGCCCATTTCGTAGGTGTAGCGTCCGCTGGTTTTGATCTCCAGGCGCGAGCCGGTCACCTCGCCCATGATCCGGTAGTTCTCGGCGGACTTGCCCGAGCCGGAGTGGAAGCCGATGCCCGCATCAAACGCGCGGCAGACCGCCCACTGTTTCTCGATCAACGCACGCAACGCGGTGTTGTCGGGATAGGGCATGTTTTTCTGGAAGCCAAAGGCGGGGGCGACGAAGTGGATCTTCATTCCGAGGGCCTCGCACAGGGCGAGCATCACCGCTGTCGTGCCGGGCGTGGTGAGGCCCGGCAGCTCGTCGATGGACAACTCGCGCAGGTAGGCGCGGCCTGCGTCAGTGGTGAAGGCGGCGGCGCGGGCGGCGGCGTATTTCTCGTCGCGGCGCTTCATTTTGATCATGGCGGGCCACACTTGCTCAAGCAGCGCCACGAAGGCCGTCTCGTCGAGCGCCACGCCGGCGGCCGCGACACGAGTCCGCACGCGGGCGACAAGCGCAGGGTCGATCCCGGCCAGCGATGCACGGGTGCCGGCCGCGAGCTCGGGGGAGAGGTCGAAGGTGATGTAGCTCGCCAGCAGGCAGCCGCGCACCAGCGCGTCTTCCCGGATGTCGAACTTGCCACCGATAGGCTGGTGGTCGGCGTTAAAGCTCCACTCGATACGCCGCTGGTGAAAGCCGGTCTTTAACTTCGAAAGCACACAGCCATGGCTCATGCCTTCGACACTCTGGCCTTGATGTCCCTCCGGGACGTTCGTGCCGATGAAGGGAAAGGGAACGGTGTCGAGCCGGCCATCGAGCATGGCTTCCACGTCATAGACGAGCTCGCGCGGGATGGAGTTTTGGTTGGCGGTCAGGCCGATTTCGAGCGCCGCCATGGTCCACTCGACCGCAGGCCAGTGCAGCGTCGTGAAACGCGCGCCGACACCGAGCGTCCCCCGTCCGAGATTGCCGCCTGCCGAGGGAAACACGGTGGAGGCGGGATCGAATTCGAGAATATGGTTTTTAAGCGCGAGCAGGTTGACCCACGTGGCGGGGAAATAGACCTTGCGATCATCTCCGGCGATGCCTTGCGAAAGAGCGGAGAGAGCGCCGTGAGGAGCCAGCCCGGGAGACACCTCAAGTCGCCATGCGCAGTCGCCGGTCGCCGAATCCTCGATCAGCGTCCAGAGGCCGTGAGAGGTGCCGAAACTGCTTTGACTCCAGACCGTGAGCGAATCGCCCGCGAAGACCCGGGCGCGCAACGCCGGCCAGTCCAGGCAGAAATCGGGGCTCACGCACGGGTTGTGCGCGATGCGGATATTATCCCGAAGCAGAACGGTGTTAAGACGAACGAACATGGTGTTTTGGCGGTGAAGCTTTTTTCTTCACGGGTGAAACGGATGAGGGAAGGATTTGCGGAGCCTCGGCGGTGGATTCGATCAACCAGGCGTCGCCCTTTTCCGCTTTAATTTCGACATTACGCAGCGTGATTCCGCGGGCGTTGACGAGCCGCAGACCGAGCGGCGCTTCGATGAATACGTTTTCCATCGCGATGCCGGAGACCGGCTCTTCCGGCAAACCGATGATGATGCCAGCCGTCTTGGTGCCGCCGGTGGAACGAACATCGCGAATGACGACGTTTTTCCAGGCCGGTGTGCGCGGATCACGCACGGCCGGAGCGGGGTCAATCACACCCGGTTTCGGCGTGGTCTTGTTGGGATAATAACTGGTGATCTGGATGCCGACCTCCACGTTGCGGAGGGTGAGATTTTCGTAGGTCAGATTCTCGGCTACACCGCCGCGTCCGCGACTGGACTTCATACGGATGCCGGCCTCGGTTCCGTCGAAAACGCAATTGCGCACCGTGACGTTGCGGACGCCGCCGTTGGTCTCGCTGCCGATGGACATGCCGTGGCCGCCAAGAAAAGTGCATTTCTCGATCAACACGTCTTCGGTGGGGCCGTATTCAGGATTGCCCGACTTAATGGCGATGTTGTCGTCGCCGGTGTCGATGGTGCAACCGGTGATCAAGACGCGCTTCGATGCGGCGGGGTCGATACCGTCGGTGTTGGGCGCGGTGTGCGGAGCTCGCACCGTGACATCCCGGATGGTCACATCCTCGCAACGGGAAGGGATGAAGTGAAATTGTGGCGAGTTGGTCAGGGTGACACCCGAGACGAGAATGCGTTTTGATTTCTCGATGATCAGCAGCCGGGGGCGGCCGATTTCCTCCTGCGAGTCCCCACGGGCGCGGGCGGCGTCCTTGAAGGCGCGGGCCTCGGTCCACCAAGCCTGGCCCTGGCCGTCGAGCACGCCTTCGCCGGTGATGGCGAGGTCCTCGACCGAGGAGGCGAGGACGAGCGGACGGAACTTGCGGTCCTTGATGCGATAGGCCTCAGGGTCGGTGGAGAAGACGAGGCGCGCCCCCTTTTCGAGGTGTAGATCGAGATGGCTGACCAAGGCGAGATGCCCCGTCTGGTAATCACCGGGCCCGACCACGAGACGACCGCCACCGGCGGCGGTAACGAAGGCGAAGGCCTTGATAAAAGCCGGTGTATCGTCCAGTCCGTCATTCGGGATGGCACCAAAGTCCCTGAGATTAAAACTGTGATCGGGAATTACAGGCAGTGCAGGCTTGAGATCGGGAGATGCAGTCGCGATATCAGCTAGGACAAGTCCGGGCAGGAGGAGAAAACACCGACGCCAAAGGGATAGCATGTGGGGCGAGAAGCAGAGGGGATGTCGATGCGGAAAAAACATCAGAGCGACGGAGGAAACGGGCACCATACAATCAGACGGGATTGAGGGAGATGATAAACACAAGTGCGCCGCCGCAAGGGAGG
>JBEGTN010000461.1:0-3044 GCA_041179405.1 Verrucomicrobiota bacterium | reverse complement strand
GCGGAGGCACCCAGCAGCTCAATCAGAGCGGGGCGGAGGACGGCTTCGACCAGGAAGGTGAAGCCTACGTCGCGTTCGTTTTCCAGGGGACGACGGGGATCGAGGAAGGGCTGGAGTTGCGACCAGGAGCGGGCGAGGGCGGCGAGCGAATCGGAGTCGAGGGAGGCGAGGCGGCGGGAGGCGGCGGCGAGGGCCTCGTCCTCGATACGCACGCCGTTCAATTGCTGGATCAGGAATATGCCCTGGCGTTGTTGACGGGCGAGCTGGCCGACGGCGGCGTAGATCGGGATGGCCTGCGCGGCGGGCAAGGCGTCGGCGTGGTGGGTGGCAATGCTGGCGAGCAGTTTCAGAGGGGCGATCTCGGGTAAATTGCCCGCATAGAGGTTGTCCGGAGCATCGGGACTTATTTGTAGCGGCCAGTCGGCGGAGGTGGTCGCGGGGGCGGTGGCGGCGCGGACGAGGGCCTCGGTGAGTTCGCGGGCGAGTTGTTGTTGTGCGGGGGTGAGAGGGGCGGATGGGATCGTGTTGGGGGCAGAACCGAAGGTGTTGCCAAGTGCGGATTGGTCTTCGCTGGAGGCGGAGAGCAGGCGCTCGAGGATGGGGCGGTAGGGGTTCGTGGCGGGTAGGTGCCGGATGTATTCCTCGGGAGGGATGGGGGCGGGGGTGCCGAAAGAGGCGAAGGAGATGACGGGCGTGAAGGGCCAGAGGCGGAGGAGGGCGGAAAAGAAGGGCATGGGGAGGATGCGGCCAGCGGGGTGCCGTATCATTTTGGACAAGGCCGGGCGCGAAACCTCACGCGGGATCGCGTGCCGGACACGGGCTTAGCGGACGAAGCCGGCGTCGGGGGCGGCGAACTTGTAGGTGAGGGGCTTGTCGGCGCGGACCTCGTAGCGGGAACGGAGCAGGAAGCCGCCGTCGGGGGTCTTTTCGATGGCGAAGCTGGAGCCGTCCTTCGCCCAGGGGTCGGCGGGGGGCGTGGCGGAGGAGGAGGGATCGAGTTGGGTGAGGCGGTGCTGGATGGCGGCCTGGAGGATGACGGGTTGGGTGGCGGCGGCGTTGACGCGGCGCGCCATCGGGCCGAAGCTGGAGAGGCTGACGGCGAGGAAGGGATCGAGCGGGGCGGCCGACGGGTCGGGCGGCGAGGGGTGGGCCAGATCCGCGTCGGCGAGGTGTTTGTTCAGGGTGCGGTCGTAGGTGGCGATCAACTCGTCCAAATAGCCGTCGATGCCTCCGGGGTGACGGCGCGCGCGGGCAAAGAATTTTTCCAGGGTATCGGGCTCGATTTTATCCTGTGTGGTGAAGGCGGCTTCGTAGCTGGCAAACAGGCGACGCAGGCGGTCGATGGCGGGCGGAAGTTCGGTGATGCGTTTGGATTCGAGGTCGATGATGGCCTCGCGCGTGCCCCGGCGCACCAAGGCCTGGCGGCGGGCAAAGTCGATGCGCACAAGGGCGATGCCTTCGGTGGTGCCGCCCTCGCGGATCGCCAGGGTGGTGCCCTTGGAGTGGTCTTCGAGGCAGACGCGGCGTTCGCCGTCGCCGTAGTCGATCAGGCCGCTGAGGCGGAGGTGGCGGGTGAAACCGGTGTCGGGGTCGGGCGAGGTTTCAGCTTCGTTGGTGGTGGCGGTGCTGGTGGTCGTGGGAGCGGACTTTTCCCCGCTCACCGCCCGCGACTCCTTTGACTCGCGCGCGAGCGCCTCGGCCAGCATCGCGTGGAGGCCGGGGCGTATGTTTGTTTCGAGGATGGATTTGAAGAATACCTCCCGCTCTCCGTTGAACGTGTCCTGATTGGAAGGGATGGGACGCAGGGCGGACCAGGCGGAGGAGAGCTGGCGCAAGTCCTCGGGGGAAAACTCGCCGAGCCGTTTCGAGGCGGCGGTGATCGCGGCGGCCTCGATGACCGTGCCGGTGAGCTGCTCCACGAGGGTCACGCCGGCGCGTTGCTGGCGGCCCAACTGGGCGGCGGCGGCGTAGGCTGCGACCGCCTCGCCCGGCGGGAGGGATTCGGCGGCCTTGACGGTGAGGAGGGCCAGTTCGCGGGAAAGGCCGACGGCGGGCAGGGCGATGGCGGCGGGGTTGTCCGGCTCGGCGGGGTTGGGGATAAGGGGCCAGTCGGCGGCGGACAGGGCGGGTTTTGAGGCGGCGGCGACGGTCGCGGCGGCGAGTTCACGGACGAGGGTGAGCTGGGCGGCGCTGAGCTGCGGGGCCGATTGGGCGGCGGTGCTTGCGGTGGCGGTGCTTGAGGCGGCGGATTGCTTGGCCCAGTTTTTCACGAGATCGCGGTCCTCGGGAGAGAGGGCGTTCAGGCGCAGAAGCACATCGCGGTAGGGATTCGTTGCTGGAACCACGTTCAGGTAGGCGGCAGCTTCGTCGGCGGAGGAGACGCTGGCCGGGCGAAGGTCGGGCGTCAGCGCCAGCAGGGAGGCCAACACGAGGAGAAGCTTCAGGGGGCGGGGCATGAGACTGGGCTGGCCGAAAAGGTCGCGGACGTAAAGGCGTGGGGGAGTAGGGAAGCAGGGAATCGCGCTCAGAGCTTCGGGAACTTGATCCACTTGGCGCCGAGTTTGGCGCTGCGGACGACGGTCTCGATGAAGGCCATGCCTTCGACGCCATCGTCGATGGTGGGGTAGTCGAGGTCGGCCGGTAGTTTTTTACCGGATACTTCGGCGCGGATGGCGCGGAAGGCTTCGCGGTAAATATTGGCGAAGGCTTCGAGGTAGCCCTCGGGGTGGCCGGCGGGGATGCGGGTCGCACCCTTGGCGGCGGCACTGGTGAGGTAGCCGTTGCCGCGGCCCCAGATCTCGGTGGGTTTGTCGGGGTATTTGACGAGGAGCTGGTTGGGGTGCTCTTGTTTCCACTCGAGGCCGGCCTTCTCGCCATAGACGCGGATATTGAGGGCGTTTTCCTCGCCGACGCTGATTTGCGAGCTGTGGAGGATGCCTTTCGCGCCGCCCTTGAAGCGGAGGAGGACGTTGCCGTCGTCGTCGAGCGCGCGGCCGGGGACGAAGGCGGTTAGGTCGGCGCAGAGCTCCTCGATGGCGAGGCCG
>JBEGTN010000460.1:0-4429 GCA_041179405.1 Verrucomicrobiota bacterium | reverse complement strand
GAGGGGTTCAGTTGGCCGGGGGTGGCGCGTGGCAGGGTGCCGCCGCATCCCGCGTGTCTTTATCGACGGGAGGTGATTTTACGTCTTGGCGGCGGTTATGAGTCGGGGTTCGGCCTCGCGGCCGACACGGCCTGCACTTTGCGGGTGGCCGCGCTGGGCGAGGTTGTTTTTTTGCCCAGGGTCGTCGTGGTTTTCCAGTTAGACGGGGTGTCTTCGCGCTTTGAATGGAGCTGGCGGGTGCATCGGGAGAAGGCGCGGGCGATATGCGCGGTCGCGCCGGCCTGGGTGGGGCGGCGGTATCGGTGGCGGTGGCCGGTGGAGGCCTTGAGGGCAACTGCGGCCCATTGTTTGAGGCGTGCGGGGCTGCTGCCGCTGTGGCGGCGGATCAAGCGGGTGTTTTAAGCGCGGCGGCCCGCCCGGCCCGCCGGCCTGTAAGCGACGCGGTGTAGTAGCGAACGGCGCCGGTATCTCGGGTCAGGCGCGCGAGCAGCAGCCCGCCGAACGCACGCAGGCAGTAGTAATAAAACCCCCAGATCGGAAGCTTGTGCCGGGTCCAGACGTAGCCAAAGCCGCGGCCGTAGCTCTCGGCCCGGCCGGCCAGGGCGGAGACGGGCGGGCGAGGGGGGTGGTGCAGCCCTTTGAGCGGATGAAACTCCAGGTGGTGGCCGGCGGCGAGGAGTCTGAGCGCGAGGTCGGTTTCTTCTCCGGAGGACAGGTTACTGGAGGCTCCCACGCCTAGTTGTTCATCAAATCCACCCACGTTGGACATGGTGGAGCGGCGAGCGTAAAACCCGGCCATCAGGCAGGTCTGCCACACGTTGCCGCGCGTGACGGGGATGACGCGGACGGGCCAGCGCAGCATGATGGGGCGATCATTTTCGTCGGCCAACGGCAGGCAGAGCGCATCGGGCGCACCGGGAGCGTTGAATCCATCGGCAACGGCTCGGAGCAAGGCAGGGGCGAGCCAGCAATCGTCATCTGGAAAGCCGAGCACGGCACCGGTCGCGACGGTGAGCCCGACATTGCGCGCGCGCGAGGCTCCTTTGGCCGAGCGCAAAACGAGGAGCGGCAGGTGAGGGCGAAACGGGGCCACGGTGGTCTCGAGCCAGCCCTCCGGGTTTTGGTCCACGATAATGACTTCGTGCGGGGGCAGGCTTTGCCGGGTGAGCGAGGTCAGCAGGCGGGTCAATTCCTCGCGGCGGCCCAAGGTCGCGACGATGAGAGATATTTTCTCATGGTCGGGGCGGCTGGGGGCGCTTTGGCTGGAGGGCATGTCAACAGCCTTGCCTTCATCGCCTCCACGGCAAGCCCCGGTCATCGCGGTGGACGTGAGGATGTGGCGGCATTCCGGCATCGGCCGCTATCTGCGGGAGGTGGTGCCGGGGATGGTGGCGAGCTGGCCCGGGGCGCGGTGGCGTTTGCTCGGCCCGGGGGCGGGAGAGTGGCTGGTCGCGGGGGCGGAGACCATCGCGTGGACTACGCCGATCTACGCGGTGCGCGAGCACACTGATTGCGCGCCGCCGGCGTGGCGGGATGCGGATCTTCGTTGGGTGCCGCATTACAACGTGGTGGCGGGCACGCGGGCGCCGCTGCTTGTGACGATCCATGATTTGCTGCCCTTGCATGAGCGTGACGGCTGGCGTGGTGCGTTGCGGGCGGCGGTGCTGCGCCATTATCTGCGTCGGGTGCGTCGGGTGGCGTCGCGGGTGGTTTGCCCCTCGACGTTTTCGCGCGCGTCGGTGCTGGCGGCCGGGGTGGCGGAGGCGGAGCGCGTCGTGGTCACGCCCTTGGGAGTGGCGAGCGCGTTTGGCTCCGCCACATCGAGAGCGGGGCGGGAGTCGTGCTGGCTCTATGTCGGCAACGTGAAACCGCACAAGGGGCTCGACACGTTGTTGACGGCATTTGCGGCGCTGGCGGAGGAGTGTCCGCACCGGTTGGTGATCGTGGGGCGACGGGAGGGTTTTTTTACGGAGGCTCCCGGTTTGGAGGGAAAGGTCGCGGCGCTGCAAAACCGGGTGCTCTGGGCGGGCGAGGTTTCGGAGGCGGATCTGGCCCTTTGGTATGCACGGGCGGAGGCTCTGGTGTTGCCCTCGCGGCATGAGGGCTTCGGGCTGCCTGTCCTGGAGGCGATGGCGGCGGGTTGTCCGGTGGTGGCGGCGCGGGCCGGGGCCTTGCCTGAAACCGGCGGTGATGCGGCGCGTTTTTTCGAGACGGGGGACGCGGCGGGACTGGCCAAGGTTTTGCGCGAACTGGCAGGCGATCCGAGCGAGCGAGCACGTTTGTCCAAGCTGGGGCGGGATCGGGCGGCGGGCTTCACCTGGCGGCAGACGGCGGAACTGACGGCGGCGGCGTTGCGCGAGGTGTGGGAGGAGGGGTGGGTGTCCAAATCTTAACCGAGTTTTTCCTATGAGCCTGTGTTCCCAAATACATCATGAACTGCATCGTGCGATTAACGAGATTCTCGGCTCCCTGGATCTGCCGGGCGCGTGCTTGTTGGATGTGGGCTGTTGGAACGGGGTGGAGTGCGAGAGCTACGGCGCTTCATTGAAAACGCGTCGCTTGCTGGGCGTGGAGATTTTTGAGGCGCAGGCTTTGGAGGCCGAAAGCCGGGGGATCGTGGTCGCCCGGGTGAACTTGGAACAGGAGGCGCTGCCTTGGGCCGATGCCAGCGTGGACGTGGTGGTGTGTAATCAGGTTTTCGAACACTTGAAGGATGTGTTTCGTCCGCTGGATGAGATCGCCCGGGTGTTAAAGCCGGGCGGGCGCTTGGTGATCTCCGTGCCGAATCTCGCGAGCCTGCATAATCGAGTGATGCTGGCCGTGGGGAGGCAGCCGACCTCGATTCGGATTTTCGGGCCTCATGTGCGAGGTTTTGCAAAAGGGGAGTTTGAATCGTTTCTGATCACCGGCGGGCTTTTTTCCTGCGAACAGGTGCGCGGGGTCGGGTTCCATCCCTTGCCACCGGGGATGGGGGGGAATATGTTGGGGAATATGTTGCGCGGGGCTTGTCACACGCCGATCTGGGTTCTGCGGCGAACGTCCGCTCGGGAGTTTAGTTTCACGGGCGCTTATCGTGAGCGTTCCGAGCAGACCTTAATGTGAAAACACGATGTCGCTCATGACACATGGAGAAGGCACGGCTAAAGCCCCGGTGACGCGCCCGGCGGGGAGCGCCGTGCAGCTGGCACATCATTGGTGGGTGTGGCGGCGGGGGGGCGGGCGGGTGTTCGAGGACATGGCGGCGCTTTTTCCCGAGGCGGAGGTGTCGATGATCGTGCGAGCGCGGGAGACGCTCACGCCGGCGATGGCGAGGAGACTCATCCGGTGTTCGGTTTTGCAGTGGGTGGCTCCCCGGTGGGTGGATCATCGCTGGTTGCTGCCGCTTTTCCCCTGGGCGGTGCGGCGGATGCGCATACCGGCGGAGGCACGGCTGTTGCTGACCAGCGACTCGGCCGTGATCAAGGGGCTGCCCAAACCGGAGGGGTGTGTGCAGGTGTGTTACTGCCATTCGCCGCCACGCTATCTTTGGGACATGGCCGAGGACTACGCCCGCCAGACCAGCGGACTGGGGCGGGTCGGGCGATGGGCCTTCCGGCGCGCGGTGGCCGGGGTGCGACGTTATGACCGCGCGGCGGCGGACAACGTGGACCACTTCATCGCCAACTCGCGGTTTGTGGCCGGGCGCATCGCGCGGTGCTACGGGCGGGAGGCGCGGGTGATCTATCCGGCGGTGAACGTGGCGAAGTTTCTGCCGACAGGCGCGCCGCCCGAGGATTTTTATCTGATCGTGTCGGAGCTGGTGGCTTACAAACGGGTGGACCTCGCGGTGGCGGCGTGTTCGCGGCTCGGCCGGCGGCTAGTGGTCGTGGGCGACGGGGCGGAGATGAAAAAACTGCGGCGCATGGCCGGGCCGGCGGTAGAGTTTATGGGCCGGGTGGGTGATGCCGAGGTGGCGGGGTTGATGGCGCGTTGCCGGGCGTTTTTGCATCCGCAGGTGGAGGATTTCGGCCTCACGGCGGTGGAGGTGCAGGCGGCGGGGCGGCCGGTGATCGCGCTGGGCGAGGGCGGGGCGCTCGAGACGGTGATCGACGGCGAGACGGGGCTGTTTTTCGAGCGACAGGAGGCTGAGGCGCTCGTGGCGGCGATGGAGGAATTTGAGCGGATGCCGGAGCGGTTTTCGCCGGAAAACTGCCGGAGCAACGCAGAGCGGTTTTCGTTGGCGAGATTCCAAGGCGAACTCGGCGCGGCGCTACGCGAGTGGGCGCCGGGCGTGATGTCGGCGCCGGAGTGAGTCGGGGTGGGCGCGCCTACTCGGAGGGGTTGCGCCAGCGGGTCAGGGTGAGGGCGAGGATTTGGAGGTCGAGCCAGGGGGACCAGGTTTCGATGTAGTAAATGTCGTGCTGGATGCGGCGGGGGAGGTCGGTGTTGC
>JBEGTN010000459.1:0-5777 GCA_041179405.1 Verrucomicrobiota bacterium | reverse complement strand
CGAGCCGGAGCGCGGACACAGAGTTCACGGAGGAAAGGCAGGATGATTTTGGGTTCTTCGACACTTCCGGTGGATCGAATGAGAGGGATAAACCGCGAAGAACGCGAAGAAGCGCGAAGGGCGCCACCGGCAGTCTTCGCGATTCTTTGCGCCCTTCGCGGTTCACGTGATCCGATCTGAGGTTGCCGTGGGCACAGACGTTCCTGTCGGTGGGATGATCCGCCGGGGGCAGGCTGGGCTTGGTTGGTTTTAGAGCATTTCAAATAAAACTGTAGCCAAAATGACGGCTTGAAAGGTAGGGCCCCGCACGCGGGACTGGGACCGCCGCCGTGCCTTTCAGGTATTTACCACGCCACCGCGGCGCGCCCAGCGGTCACGCCCTACCTCTGAACGGCTACGACATTTCTTAAAATGCTCTAGCGACGTGGGGGAGGCCGCGCTACGAGCGCGCCCGACGGGCGTGGGTGGCGGGATCATCTTGTTCCCGCGTTTAGGGAAGGGAGCTGGAAGCTCCCTCTACTTTGGCGGGCTTAGGCGAGGCAGGCTTTGAAGCCTTCGGTTAACGCGGCGCGGTCGAGGTTTTTGCCGATGAAGACCAGGGTGTTTTGGCGCGGGGTCGCGCCCCAGGGGGTGTCGAACTTGGCGTCGAAGAGCATGTGAACGCCTTGGAAAACGAGGCGGTTGGGGGCGCCTTTCACGGTGAGCACGCCTTTGCAGCGGTAGATGTCGCCACCTTTCACTTTGAGGAGTTCGCCGATCCAGTCGTTGAGCTTTTTGCCGTCGAGGTCGCCGGGGGTGGTGATGCCGACGCTGGTGACGTCGTCGTCGTGGCTGTGGGTGTGGGCGTAGTCTTGCTGCCAGCCGGGCTTGGCGGTGTCGCCCATGACGTGGATGTGCAGCGGGTGGTGGCCACAGGCTTCGAAGACCATGTAGTAGCCGGGCGCGGCGAGGGTGAGGCCGAAGTGGGCGTGGGCGTGCGCGCCGATTTGCAGGCGCTGGAGGGTGCCGCCGGGCACGATGACGTCGCCGGGCGCGACTTTGTTTTCCCAATCGGAGAACACGAGCACGGCGGCGTCGCGGGCGGCGACGAGGTCGGCTTCGGCGAGGGATTTTACGGGCATGACGACGATGTCGAGCGTGCCGTCGGGGCCGTGGTGGTGGTGATGCTCGTGGCCTTCGTCGCCGTGGGTGTGGTCGTGGTCGGCGTGGTCGTGGCCGCAGCACTCGTCGTGGCCGTGGCCGATGACGAGTTGGTGGGCGCCGGCGGGGAGGGCGTAAACACCGGCCCATTCGAAGGGGTAGGTGGGCTCCATGAAGTTGGGGTCGAGCTCGGTGGCGCGGGAGAGGTTGAAGCCGCCGACGTTGAGCACGTGCTTGAGGTCGATGGCGGCGTTTTGGGTGCGGTGGAGCTTGGCGGCGCCGTTCATCTTGTGGATGCGGTGCTCGAGGGCGTCGAGGTCGGCGGGTGAGACGAGGTCGGTCTTGTTGAGGATGATGACGTCGGCGAAACCGATCTGCTTTTTGACCTCGGGGGAGGAGTCGATGTGGAGGAGGACGTGTTTGGCGTCCACGACGGTGACGATGCTGTCGAGGCGGAAGGCGGCCTTCATCTCGTCGTCGGTGAAGAAAGTCTGGGCGACGGGGCCGGGGTCGGCGAGGCCGGTGGTCTCGATGAGGATGCCGTCGAGGCGATCCTTGCGCTTCATGAGGCGACCCAGGACGCGGATGAGATCGCCGCGCACGGTGCAGCAGATGCAGCCGTTGTTCATCTCGAAGAGCTCCTCGTCGGATTGGATGACGAGCTGGTTGTCCACGCCGACCTCGCCGAACTCGTTTTCGATGACGGCGAGTTTTTTGCCGTGCTGCTCGGTGAGGATGCGGTTGAGCAGGGTGGTCTTGCCGGCGCCGAGGAAGCCGGTGAGCACGGTGACGGGAATGGGGGCGGGCGCGGGAGTGGCGGGAGCGGGAGAGGGGGAGGAAGAGGACATGGTTACAGGGAAGAGAACGCGGGAGGGGTGTGGCCGCAAGCACGGCGGAGGGGGCGGTGGAGGGGCGGGCGGCGTAGGCACCAAGGCCGCAAGCCGAAGGCAGGATTGGCCACGAAAAACACGAAAAGGCGCAAAAAGGCGGAGCCGTAGCGGGGTGGGAACGAGAGGCAGACGATGCCCATTGGGACCCACTAGTCTATGTCTCGGTATTTTCGGATTGGACACAGAGCCAAGCCGGAGCGCGGACACAGAGATCACAGAGGAAAACTCATGCCCGCTTTACGACTTGGCCTGCCTCTGTGCGCTCTGTGTCTGGGCTCTGTGTTCTCTGTGACAAAAATTCCGTGATGCGATAAAATGAATGAGAAAAGAAAAACTGCGCCGTCTTTGTGTCTTTGAGTTCTTTGCGATCTTTCGCGGCTACACTTCCGGCTAAGTTGCTCAGACGAGGGAAGGCGCGGGGGCGGGTTCGCCGTAGAAGCGGTTGAACATGGGGGTGGCCATCAAGGTGGTGACGACGGCCATGAGCACCATGATGGAGAAGAGCGCGGGGGTGATGAGGCCGCGCTCGAGGCCGATGTTGAGGATGATCAACTCCATGAGGCCGCGGGCGTTCATGAGGGAGCCGACGCCGATGGCTTCGCGGTGGCTCTCGCCGCAGGCGCGGGCGGCGAGGTAGCAGGCACCGGTCTTGCCGAGCACGGCGGCGACGAGGACGACGGCGGCGACGAGCCAGAGGCCGGGGTCGTTGACGAGGTCGAAGCGGGTGTTGAGGCCGGAGTAGATGAAGAACAAGGGGAGGAGAAGCTGCACGGTGAGCGGCTCGATTTTTTCGCGGAGGCGGTCGGCGAAGGGACCGCGCGGCACGGCGGCACCCATCATGCAGGCGCCGAAGACGGCGTAGATGCCGATGCTGTCGGTAAACCAGGCGGCGAGCATGAGGAGCACGAGAGTGAGGCCGAACATGGCGTGGTCGGCCTCGGCACCGCGCTCGGCGCGGGCGGCGATGAGGCCGAGCAGGCGGCGGCCGCCGGTGCAGAGGAGGGCGACGAGGGCAATGCTGCCGCCGATGGCGTAGAACGCGATGGAGGGGTCGCCGGCAAAGCTGGCGAGGACGAGGGCGAGCACGCACCAGGCGGCGGCGTCGTCGATGGCGCCGGCGGCGAGGGAGAGCGCGCCGACGGTGGTGCCGGCGAGGCCGCGCTCGACGATGATGCGGGCGAGCATGGGGAAGGCGGTGATGGCCATGGCGGCGCCGAGGTAGGGCACGGCTTGCAGCAGGGTGACGCCGGGTTGGAAAAAGCCGCCGCGCGCGAGCAGCCACCAGGCGATGAGGCAGCCGAAGGCGAAGGGCGCGAGTATGCCGGAGAGGGACACGGCGAGGGCGGCGCGGAGACGCGAGCGCATGAGGTCGAAGCGAAACTCCAGGCCGACGACGAACATGTAGAGCACGAGGCCGAGCTGCGCGCCGCAGAACAGAACCGGGCGCGAGGCGGGCGGGAAGAGCGCGGCCTGCCAGGAAGGCGCGAGCAGGCCGAGCAGCGAAGGGCCGAGGGCGACGCCGGCGATCATCTCGCCGACGACGGGCGGCTGGCCGAGGCGTTTGGCGATCCAGCCGACGAGGCGGCAGGCGACCAGCACGACGGCAAGTTGAAGAAAGAAACGGATGGAGAGCTGAAAGGGTGTCATGCGGCGTCGGGAGGAGGAGGCGCGGGGCGGGGGAAGTTGGCAAGGACGGTGCCTTGGCAAATCTTGCGGTCGGGGGGCGAGGGGTTTGTGCTGGCGGCACATGGATGCATCGGTGACGCGGGAGAAAAGTTTACTGGGTTTTGGCGACGGGGCCGGGCTGGCCGTGCCGGTGCTGGGCGGAGAGGCGCGGGAGACCTTGTTCGGCGGGCTGGCGCGGGCGGGCCGTGCGGGGGGCTTTGCGTTGCACGCTTCGGCGGACTGGCTGGTCGGGGTGCGGGTGGAGCCGATCACGGAGCGACTCGGGGCGCGGACGGAGGCGCTTTACGCGGAGCTGCTGGAGGTGTGCGCGGCGCGGGGGCGGGAAGTGGCGCGGATATGGAATTACGTGCCGGGGATCAACGAAGTCGGGGCGGAGGCGATGGAGGCGTATCGGGTGTTTTGCCTCGGGCGGGCGGCGGGCTTTGAGCGCGCGGGCTGGCGCGGACCGGTGCCGGCGGCGTCGGCGGTGGGAGGGCCGGAGGGCATGATCGGGGTGATGTTCGCGGCGGCGCGGGAGCGGCCGGAGGCGATGGAAAACCCGGATCAGGTGCCGGCCTACGAATACCCGCCGGAGCATGGGCCGCGTTCGCCGAGTTTTTCCCGCGCGATGCGGGTGAGGGCGGACGGGCGGCGGTGGACCTTCGTGTCGGGCACGGCGGCGATCAAGGGGCACGCGACGGTGGCGGCGGATTCGCTGGCGGGGCAGATCGACTGCACGCTCGACAACCTGCGCCTGATCTCGGGGGCGTGCGGACTGGGCGGTGATCTGGGGGCGGAGCGCGCGGCCGAGCGGCATTTCAAGGTGTATCTCCGGCACGCCGGGGATCTGGCGGCGACACGAGCGGCGCTGGTCGGGCGTTTGTTGCGGCCGGAAGACCGGGTGACCTGGCTGCGCAGCGATATTTGCCGGGCGGCGCTGAAGCTGGAAATCGAGGCGACGGTGATCGAGCAGGTGGCGGCAGATTAAATCAGGTCGGTGGCGGCCGGGATGATGAAGCGGTAGCCCTGCGCGGACGCGCCTTCGAGGACGAGTTTGATGGCCGCGACGCGCACCGCCGGGTGGAGGAAGGCGCCTTCGTGCATCAGGATGATGGCTCCGGGGCGGAGGCGGGAGAGCACGCGGGCGGCGACTCGCGCGGGGTCGTTGGCAAAGCTGTCCAAGCTGCGGATGTTCCAGCCGACACAGGTGAGGCCACGCGACGCGAGGGCGCGGGCGAGGAAGATGTTTTTGATGCCCATCGGGGCGCGGAAGCGGGAGGGCGGCAGGGAGGCGGGCGGCGTAAGGGGCGCGAAGGCGTCGTCGAGTTCGGCGGCGAGACGGGAGGGCGGAAAAAACCAGAGGCCGGCGGACGGGTGGCGTTGAGTATGATGGGCGATCTCGTGGCCGCGCCGGGCGATCTCGGCCACGAGCGCGGGGTGGCGGGCGGCGCGTTCGCCGACGAGGAAAAAGGTGGCGCGGGCGTGGTGTTGTTCCAGCAGGTCGAGCAGGCGGGGGGTGTCGTCGGGATCGGGGCCGTCGTCGATCGTCAGCCAGGCTTCGAGGCGGACGGTTTTAAACCGGGTGCGGAGGCGGAGGATGCCTTGGGCGTTGGGGTGGAAAATGTGCCAGAGCACGAGCGCGCCACCGCTGAGAAAGAGCGTGAGGCAGGGAAGAAGGGGCAGGCCGGAAAGCCAGAGGAGCAAGGCCCCGAGCTTGATCACGGCGACGGCGAGGAAGAGCGGGCGCGGCGTGGCGCTGAAGGAGGAGCGGCAGGGCGTGACGATGAAGTTGAGCGAGGCGATCCAGGCTCCGAGCACGCAGCCGAACAGGGTGTCGAGGGCGACGTGCTGGCGGGTCGCCAGCGTGGAGAAAACAATGAGAGCCCCCCAGAGCAAATTGAGGGCGCGGGCGGCGCGTCCGCCGCCGAGCGAAGGGAGCACGCGCTCAAACCAGAGGGCGGTGAAGACGGCGAAGGCGGCGTGGAGCGAGGGGCAGGCGTTGCCGGCGAGGTCGGCGTGTTTGAGGAACTGAAACGAAGGGTAACGCGCCCAGTCGATGTCGGGGGCCGGCAGCGTGGTCGG
>JBEGTN010000458.1:0-5524 GCA_041179405.1 Verrucomicrobiota bacterium | reverse complement strand
CGATGGAGGCGTGGCCGTAGTCCACGAACTTCAGGATGCGATCGATCGAGGCGTCCGGGTCGGCGGGATCGACCTTGGCGAGAATGGCGTGGATGCCCTCGTTGCTGCGCGAGTAGCGGGCGAGCACGGAGGCCAGCAACTCGGGTGTGACGCGAGGAAGGTCGGCGGCGGAAGGAGGGGGAACAAGGGCGAGGCCGGTGATGCGCATCGCGAAAGAGGCAAACGGACGGAGGCGGTAGGCGGCGAGCCCGAAAGGTGCGGGAAAAACTTCACGAGTGACGCGTAGTCGCCGGAATACGCGATGCATCGGGATCGCTGGCGTGGCAGCGCCCTTGACACCGCCAAGGGGCGGGCGTTACCCGTTTACCTTTTAACTCGTCAAACCTACGTCCGAAAAAGCCCTCAACGCCCTCCTCCCATGCCCTCAGCCAACGACATCCGCAAAGGCCAAGTCATTAAATTCAACGGTGAACCCCACCTCGTCATGGAGACCATGCACCGCACCCCGGGCAATCTCCGCGCCTTCGTGCAGGTGAAGATGCGCAATCTGCGCTACGGCAAGGCGCTCGACCAGCGCTTCGCCTCCACCGACAACATCGAGGTGCTGCCCACCGAGAAGAAGACCCTCGAGTTCAGCTACGCCAACCGCGACAGCTACGCTTTCATGGATCCTACGACCTATGAGACCGTCGAGCTCTCCACCGAACTCATCGGCGACTCCAAGAATTACCTCACCGCCAACGGCAAAGTGGATGTTCTCTTCGTTGACGAGAAGGCCCTCACCATCGAGCTGCCTTCCAGCGTGACGCTCAAGATCACCGAGAGCCCCGACGGCGTAAAAGGCGACACCGCCTCCAACGTCCAGAAAACCGCCACCTTGGAGACCGGCCTCGTCGTTCAAGTTCCCCTCTTCATCAAGGTCGGCGAGCTCATCAAGGTCTCCACCAACGACGGCACCTACATGGGCCGCGCTTAAGTCGCGGCACTTCGCTCGCCGTTTCAAAGCAACAAAAGCCGCCTCCGATTCGGAGGCGGCTTTTTTGTGCGCATTGGCTGGTCCTCATCTTCCGACGTAGGGTCGCAGCTTGCCTGCGACCGCTTCGTTTCTGCGTAGGGGCGCACCTCGTGTGCGACCGCTCAGTTTCCAAGCCCGGTCGTAGGCAAGCTACGCCCCTACACGGAGGCCGACCGCAAACCTCGATTCCTTCAGTCCCTCCGCTCACACGTCCGTGCCGGCTACGATCATGCGAAGGGAGTCCAGCCGCAGGCGTGCCTGTTCGATGGCGGTGCGGGTCTGCAAAACCTGTCGGCGCGCGAGGTCGATCTCCTTCGGGCTCACGTGGTCGTTCACTTTTGCGAGATCGACGAGACGCTGGAGTTCCGTCGTCAGCGCCGCCGCCGCCGTCTCGCGGGCGTTTTGCTTGAGCGTCTTGGCGAGCGCCTTCGCCTTCTCGGTCGCGGCCTCGACCATGTTTTTCAACAGGTGGGCGTTGAAGCCGGGGCGCTCCAGGAAACGCGGCAGGGGCGCGTCTTCGAGGTCGCCCATCCAGCCCTCGGCGTCGGGGTCGGCGGTGAGGTCGTTGCCGTGGATGTCGAGCAACACGCGCACCGGCGTCGGCGCGAGGAAGCGGTCGATCTGCCAGCGCGCGTCCGACACCGACTCCAGCACGAAAATCGCCTCGAGCAGCAGATTGGGTTTCGCCGCCTCGAGGGTGCAAAACGCCGTCGTGCCCGCCGGTGAATCCACCAGCAGATCAATCGTGTCCTGCACCAGCGGATGGTCGGCGGAGAGGAAGCGGATGTCCTCGCGCACGATGGCGCGGCGGCGGTCGTAGGTGGCGAGCAGGCCGTCGCGCGGGATGCTGGGGAAGCCCTCGACGTAGGCGTGGCTGGCGTCGAGCGACACGTCGCCCTCCTCGTGGTCTTTTACGCGCACGCCGAAGTGGTCGAACAACTCGCCGAGGAAGCGTTTCAAAAACGGGTCGGCGTCCGCCGCGCGCACGCGCTCGATCACGCGCTCGGCGACTTCGCGGTCGAAGGAGTTTAATTCGAGCAGGCGGTCGCGGCCTTTTTTCAACTTCGCCGCCAGCGCGGCGTGGAAGGTCGCCGTTTCCGCCACCAACTCGTCGAGTTGTTTCGGCGTGGTGCGGCCACGTCCTTCGACGCAGCCGGTGGCGAGCGCGAGCAAGCGGTCCTTGAAGGCGGCGTGGTAATCGTCGCCGGCCTGGAGCGGGGTCTCCAGCGCGCCGAGGCCGCGGTGATACCACTCGGCCACGCACTCGTCCGCGCCGCCGGTCACGTAGGGCACGTGAACGCGGATGGTCTCGGTCTGGCCGATGCGGTCGAGGCGGCCGATGCGTTGCTCGACGATGCCGGGGTTGAGCGGCAGGTCGAAGAGCACGAGGTGGTGGGCAAACTGGAAGTTGCGGCCCTCGCTGCCGATCTCGGAGCAGAGCAGCAACTGCGCGCCGTCCGGCTCGGCGAACCACGCCGCCTGGCGGTCGCGCGCCACGAGCGGCAGGCCCTCGTGGAAGAGACCGATCTTGAAGTTCACGCGGTCCTTCACCGCCGCCTCGATGGCGAGCAGTTTACGCTCGGAGCGGCAGATAAGAAGCACCTTGGCGGGCGAGGTTTTTTTGAGGAAGGCGACCAGCCAGTCGATGCGCGGGTCGTCCTTGAAGGCGTAGCGGATCTCCGCGATGTCGCCGCGCTCCTCGGCTTCGAGTTCGCGCGCGATGCGGGTGAGCAGCGTGGGCGTGGCGCCCGCGACCGGAGCCGGGCAATACTTGCGTTTGGGGAAGCCGCTCATGGCGGCGCGGGTGTTGCGGAAGACCACGCGGCCGGTGCCGTGCTGATCGAGCAGCGTTCGGAGCAAATCCTCGCGCGCGCCTTCCTTGCCGGTGGCGAGTTCGGCGAGCAGCTCGGCCAGACGTTCCGCATCGCGGTCAAAAATCTCGCGCAGGGAGGCGGTGTCCTTGGCGGTGAGTTTTTTGCCGTCCACGAGTTTCTCCGCCACGCCCGCGACCGCACCGAAGCGCTCGGTGTCGGCGATGTAGCGCGCGAGGTCGTTGTAGCGGTGGGGGTCGAGCAGACGCAGGCGGGCGAAGTGCCCTTCGAGCCCGAGTTGGGTCGGCGTGGCGGTGAGCAGCAGCAGCCCCTGGCTCTTGGCGGAGAGTTTCTCGACCAGGGCGTATTCGGGGCTGGCGGCTTCGGGCGTCCAGCCGAGGTGATGCGCCTCGTCCACGATCACGAGGTCCCAGCCGGCGCTCACGGCCTGTTCGGCGCGGGCGGCGTTGCCGGCCAGATAACCGACCGCGCAAAGTCCGAGCTGGGCCGAGAGGAAGGGATTTTTACCCGGGTCCGCCGCCTCGCAGGTCACGCAGCGCTCCTCGTCGAAGAGCGTGAACCACTGGTTGAAGCGACGCAGCAGCTCGACGAACCACTGGTGAACCAAGGGCTCCGGCACGAGGATGAGCGCGCGCTTGGCGCGGCCGGTTACGAGCATGCGCTGCAAGATCAAGCAGGCCTCGATGGTCTTGCCCAAGCCGACTTCGTCGGCGAGCAGCACGCGCGGGATCTGGCGGTTGGAAACCTCGTGCAGGATGTAGAACTGGTGCGGGATCAGCTCCAGCCGCCCGCCGAGGAAGCCGCGCACCTCCGACTGGCGGATGCGTGCCTGGCAGAGCAGCGTGCGCTGGCGCAGTTCAAACACCTCCAACGGATCGGCCTGGCCGGAGAGCAGGCGCTCGACCGGAGAGCCCACGCTGGTGATGTCGGAAATCACATCCTCGCGCACCCGGCGTCCGCCCCCGACGTAAACGAGCAGGCCTTCCTCCTCGACGACCTCCTCGATCACGAGTGCGGAGCCGTCGCGCGCCGCGACGGTCTCGCCGACGCCGAAGCGGACCTGTTTCAGCACCGGCGTGCCCCGGGCGTAGATGCGTTTCTCGCGGGTGGCGGGAAACTCGACTGTGATGCGGGTGCGATCCAGCTCCGCGACGAGCCCGAGACCGAGCTCGGGTTCACGTTCACTGACGCAACGTTGACCAACAAAACCTAGGGACATGGACAGCTCATGAGTGCGAAACGGCGCAGAGTTTCAATCCGTATTCCTCAACGGGTGTCGGAGTGTTCGCGGGAACAGATGCTGCGCGCGGGCGTTCCGCCGTCCTTTTGCCAAAATCTGCGTATTGCGACTCGCCGCCGATTCGCATCTATTCCCGAGTCCCCGGCGGGTATTTCATGTGCCCGCTGGTTATTCAGCCTTATGCGATTATTCATCTTACCCCTGGTTCTCATGGCTATTCTTTCCACTGGCTTTGCCGCGACTCCGCCAGTCTCCGCTTCGGCACCGGCGCACACGTTCGCCATTGGAGCGGATGACTTCCTGCTCGATGGCAAACCCTTCGTCATTCGCTGCGGCGAGCTCCATTTCCCCCGTATTGCACCTGAATACTGGCGCCACCGGCTCCAGATGTGCCGCGCCATGGGATTGAATACCGTGTGCGTGTATCTGTTCTGGAATTTCCACGAGTGGGAGCAGGGCAAGTTTGACTGGTCCGGCGCGGCGGACGTGGCCGAGTTTTGCCTCCTCGCCCAGGCCGAGGGGCTTTGGGTGATCCTCCGGCCCGGTCCCTATTCCTGCGCCGAGTGGGAGATGGGCGGTGTGCCTTGGTGGCTGGTCAAGCAGGACGACATCCGCCTGCGCACCACCGATCCGCGTTTCCTCACGCCCGCCGTCAAATTCCTCAAAGAGGTCGGCCGCGTGCTCGGCCCCCAGCAGGTCACCCGCGGCGGCTCCATCCTCATGGTGCAGGTGGAAAACGAATACGGCTCCTTCGGCAAGGACGCCGCCTACATGGGCGTGCTGCGCCAGGCCTTGCTCGATGGTGGCTTTGACGTGCCGCTCTTCGCCTGCAATCCCGGCGGTGCCATCGCCAACGGCCTGCGCAGCGATCTTTTCCAAGTGGTCAACTTCGGCGTCGGCGCGGCCAAGAAGTCCTTCGAGACCCTGCGCAAATACCAAAAAACCGGCCCCCTCATGAACGGCGAATACTACCCCGCCTGGTTCGATACCTGGGGACGCGCCCACCGCACCGGCGAGCCCGGCCCCATCGCCGCCGACCTTGATGAGATGCTGAGCCTGCACCACTCCTTCAGCATCTACATGGCGCACGGCGGCACCTCCTTCGGCCTCTGGGCTGGCGCCGACCGCCCGTTTTTGCCCGACACCTCCAGCTACGACTACGACGCGCCCATCAGCGAGGCCGGCTGGGTCACGCCCAAGTTCGACGCCATCCGCGAGGTCTTCGCTCGCCACTTGCAACCCGGCGAAACCCTCCCGCCGCCGCCGCCCGCCAACCCCGTCGTCACCATCCCGTCGTTCACGCTTAGCGAGACCGCTCCGGTGCTGGCCAACCTGCCCGCGCCCGTGGCCGACCGCACCCCGCGCACCATGGAGTTCTACGATCAGAGCCGGGGCGTGATCGTCTATCGCACCACCTTGCCCGCCGGCCCCGCCGGC
>JBEGTN010000457.1:0-8149 GCA_041179405.1 Verrucomicrobiota bacterium | reverse complement strand
TTTCCAATCGACGCACGTTTTCGCTGCCGCTCGCCCATTGCATCAGCACCGCGTAACTCTCGGCCATGCCGGGTTTCACCGGCGAGATCTCCGTAAGTTTGAACGGGTAGCGCACCTCCGCGTCGTCCTTGGCGAGATACACAAAAACGGGAGTTAGAATCATGAGTCCAGCGACGCCCCACAGCGTGCTTCTTGCACCGGAACGCCAGGCCAGCGCGGTGATCGCCAGCGAGAGGTCGAGCATGGTCAGGACCGTCAGCACCGATAGCCAGTCGTCGCGCATCGCGTAAACGGGGCGAAAATACAGGCTGTAGAAAAACCCTAGATCAGACGCATAGGGGACGCTTGCCGCCAGCAGGAGCAGAATCATAACCCCGCTGGCCGTGATGAAAAGCAGGAGGAGTGAGAGGGCATCCCGCGTGCGCCGCCGGCCTGTGGTATTGCCCGCCGCCTCCGTTTCCCTGCCTCGTCGATTGTGACGGCCCGAGTGTCTAATCAACGCGGCCACTGCGGCCCAAATCGCGCCGTTCGCGATCCACGCGATTGTCACGGCCGGCGCATCCCAGGCTTTAGTCGCATACTTTAAAGCATTCGGCGAAAGATAGAGCGCCATGACCGCCGCCCCCACGAGACCGAGACCAATCAAGGCGGCGGTGCGCAGGGCGGTCGGTTTCGCCTTGGGCGGAGTGGGTGCGTCGGGCTGAGGGTTCATTTTTTATCTTCCGTGGCCGCAGTCGGGGGAGTCGCACCGGCCTCGCCGCGCAGCCGCGCGATCAGCGCCGCGCCCTTTTCCTCCGCGGCCCAGTATTTTGTGACGATGCTTATAAAGGCTTTCGGCTTACCTAGGGTTTCTACGCAACCGACCACGTTTTTGATGCTGTAGCGGGCGTGCACCTTGGCATGGTAGCGCTCGCAGGCCTTGGCCATTCCCTCGTAATCCTTTCGGGCCGCCAGCTCCTGCAACTCCAGCATCAAGTCGCCAATGAGGTTGAGCGTGCGATTGGGATTGAGCATCACCGGTCCGATCAAGGCGGACCAGACTCTGCCGCCGGTTATTTCCTGCCTCTTTAGCGGGTCACTGAGTTGATCGTGATAGTAGGCGAATTCCACCGCCACCAGACGCCTGGCCATTTTTTCTCCACCCTGGCCGGTGGCGAGGGCGTCGGCCAGACGGGAGCGCATGGCGGCTGATACAGTGGCTTCCTTGAGGACGCTTTCCGCCGCATCTATCGCGGATAGGCGTATTGATATCCCAGTCATGGAGCGCTTCAGGGTGCGGCTGTAGGGCTGTAGTTTAGCACCTCCGATGATGAGCGGCAGCAAGTGCTCGATCGCCTCGTCGCCCCGGCCGTCCTGGGCCAGCGCGGTCGCTTCGGCAAAAATAATTTGGCGGTAAACACGGATCGGCTGCCAGTTGACCTGCGGACTATCAACGCCGTCGGACAGGTCGCCCACCTCGGGGTAGGTGCTCCAGGCCGCCCACCAGTCCCGCACTTTAGTGTTCGCCCAGCCGGCGTGGTCGATTTCTTCACGATGACTTCGCACCCATGCCCACCAGTCCGGAGTGAAGAGTTTCGGCGCCTTGTTGAAGGCTACGGGCATGTGGGGTATCTCCATATTTTGGATGACCTTGGATGACCATTGCAGCAACACGGCGTTGCTCTCGGCCATCCCCGGCCCGGCGGGAGAAATATCGGCGTAGCTCATCGCATGGCGTGTCTGCGCATCGTCCCGCGCCAGATAAACAAAAACCGGCGCCAATAGCAGGAGCCCGACCATACCCCACCGGGGGCTCCGTGCGCCGAGCCACCTAGCCAGCGAGGTAATCACCGCCGGTAATGCCACGAAAGCACATAGCAGCCAAGAGATCGGCCAGTGGGCGTCGTTGTGACGCGAAGTCGAGAAAAACTCCAAAGTGACCAGGATCGTCACTCCGCAGGCGGTGGCGAAAAGCAGGGCACGCCCGAGGAGGTCCGACGTGAGACTGCGCGTCGTGACCTCCCCTGCCGCAGGCGTGTTTGCTCCTCGTAGGTAGCGGCCGATGCCCCGTGCGATCATCGCGGGTATCGCGAATACCCCTATCCATATCAGGATGATCGTAAGCCACACGCCGATTACAGGCAGAGAGGGCCCCGAGGCATCACTCGTCCACAGGGTGAGCAGGAGCGTCATCACGAAAGACGCCGTCGAAAGCAGGACCACGCCAACCGCATTTCGCGCACGGGATTGCCCCGTGGCCTGCTCCGTCGCAGGTGGTGGTGCGTTACGCATGCTGCGGTAAACCGTCCGGGCCGTCAGCAGGATTTGCACGCACGCCATCAACACCGTGATGAACGCAAAGATGCTCTCCGTGCCATCGAACAAGGTGCTCAGTGTGTCCGACGACCACTTGCGTTTATTCACCGCGCTAGGCGACATATAAAACTCCCGGAACGCCATCCACGCGACGACGAGCCCCGCGACGACGAGTCCGGTCAAGGCGGCGGTGCGCAGGGCGGTCGGTTTCGCCTTGGGTGGAGTGGGAGAGTCGGGCTGAGCCTTCATTTTTTATCCTCTCGGTTTTGGGTTGAGAGAGTCGGGTGGGTTTCGCCGCGCAGGGTCGCGAGCACGGCGGCACGGCGGTCCTCCACCTCCCAATAATTCTTGATGATCTTCGTGAAATCCATGGTCGCGAAGTCCGCGGCCAGCGACCCGCCATACACGTTTTTCAGGCCCTGCCGCCCTGCCCCGTCGGCGGCGAAACGGGTTATCCGTTGAGTCACGCCGGCCGCGTCACGCCGCGCTGCCAGTTCCTGCGCCTCACTCATCACCGCTTGGTAGCGGTTGAGCGTGCGCGTCGGGTTCATCAAAACCCAGTCCATAAAGCCATCGCGCACGGGGCCGCCTAAAAAGGAGCCGTGCCAGCCGGCTTCCGCTTGCTGTGCTTCCAGCCGGGAAATGATCAGCGCCAGGGTCGCATACTCGCGGGCGATGATGCGGCGGGCCCCCGCCGCGCCTTCCCCGGCGGGCGTCAGGATCGTCGCCAACCGGGTTCGCGCTTCGGGCGAAACCGTGGTCCGCTTCAGCACAAACTCCGCCGTCTCCAGCGCCCGAAGCTGTAAGTAAATCGCGATCATGGTGCGCACCGAGGTGCGACTGTAAGGTATCAGTTTTCGGGCGCCTACCAGCACGGGGGCGAGCACGGCCAGGGCTGCATCGCCCTTGCCGGCCAGCGCCAGCCGCCCCGCCTCCGCGCAGGCGAGGTCGGCGTAGCCGCGCATCGGCTTGAAGTTGGGAATCGGGGATTCCAATCTATCCGTCAGATCGCCGATGCGCGGCAGATCGCTCCACTCCGCCCACCATGAGCGCAGCGGCTCGATCTCCGCCCAGGCGCTCGCCACTCGTTCGCTTTTTCCGTTCACCAGAGCCTCCCATTCGGGGCTCGACGGCTTCGGAAACTTTTCAGGCAAACCCTCCGGCAGCCGGAAGGCTTCCGCCGCTGGAGTGCCCTTTGCATAACGCAACAAAACGGCCTGGCTCGCCTCCGCCTCCGGGAAGGGCTCTCCGAGTTCCTGCACGGTCAACGGATCGTTCACCGCAGCGTCGTCCACCGCCAGATAGACGAAGAGCGGGGCCAGGAGGAGCACGCCCGCGCCCCCCCAAATCGGGCGTCGCACGCCCGCCCACCAGACCAGGGCCGTCAGCGAGGCGGGCACCAGGGGAAAGGATTGAAACACAAAGCCGCTGATCGCGCTCGCTCCCAAGTCACGAGCAGTGGCCAGGGCGAGCGCTTGCCACGCGAGGATCACCAGCACGGTCAGGCACCACACGGTGACGAAAAGCAGCACCAGGCCGAGCGCGGTCTGGGTTTTTGAAACAGGTTTCGGTGCGGCGTTCATTTTCCGGCCTCCGCGTTTAGCGTCGTCGCGGCGGCAGTGGCCGGCGCCGCCGTCTCCCCGCGCAACCGCGCGATCAGCGCCGCGCGTTGGTCTTCGGCCCGCCAGTAGCGCTCGATGATTGGGGCGTAGTTTGTAGTAGCATCTAGGACGAAATGTTGGCCGAAAATGTTTTTAATTCCCTTTTCGGCGAGGACGGTGCGCCTGGAGCGCTCGAGAGTGGACCGCACCCCGTCGATGTCGCGCCGCGCCGCCCGCTCCTGCACTTCATCTATGATCGCTCCCATCTGGTTAAGGGTGCGGTTGGGATTTACGAGCACCGGCCCGAGCCACGAGCCCAGCAAGCCGCCGGTGATCGGCCCGGCGCTCGCGTCGCGAGATAAACTTCGGGACACATAATCAGTGAACTCCATCCCCACCAATCGCCGGGCACCCAGCTCCCCGCCCGATCCGCTCGCGAGCAAGGTGGCCAGTCGTTCCTTCGATGACGCGGAGACCGAGGTCAGGCTCAGCACTTGGTCCGCCGCGCTCGCGCCCATCTCGAGCAGCACCATAGAACTCATCAGGCGCACCAGTGAGCGACCCGAGGGCTCCAGTTTTTGCGCGCCTTCGATCAAGGGGAGCAGCACCTCGATCGCTTCGTCGCCTCGTCCCTCCTGGGCCAGTTGCGTCGCCCTGACCTGAACCATCCGCGCATGGATGCGCATCAGCTTGAACGAAATGATGGGGCTTGATGCCCGTGCGACATAATCTCCGATTTCGGGCATCGCGGCCCACTCCGCCCACCAAGTCCGGACCGGTTCCAGCTTCGTCCATGCAGCATCGAAACTTTTTCGATTGTCGGCGATTGCCTTCAACCACTCCGCGCTGCCCGGCTTGGCTTTCAATTGCTCCAAGACCGGTGGCGACACGAAGGCGTTTGAGTAGTCTCCGCCCCCCGGCCAGCGAATCACCACAGCGTAGCCCGCTTTGCCCTCGGGCGTCATGGTCGAAAATTCCTTCCACGTATCGCTATAAGGTGAAGTCGCGTCATCCCGCGCCAGATAAACGAAAACCGGGGCCAACCCGAGTAGCGCCAGCGCGCCCCAGCGAGGACGGCGGAGGCCCAGCGCCCACGCCAGCCCGACCAAAGTGAGGGGAGTCGCGATCAAGAAACTCAACACCGCGAGCACCGCTATGATGGCAGAGGCGGGCGGGTTGAACGCGTCGGGATAAAGCATCCAAGAAATATGCTCCCAGTTCGATGGCGGCACGCAGCTCATCGCCGCAAGTAGGAGGAGCACCGTCATCCCCAAAGCCGCCGGCGACAGCAAGAGTCCGGCGGCCACCAGTTCGGCCATCGCGGGCGGTTTCCCCGCCAGGCCGGCCCGTTCCCGCCGCCGGGCCCGCGCAGTCAACAGCAGAGGCGAAGCCGCCCACAACAGGATCGGCAGCCACCACCACTGCTCCCTGCGCAGGGGCAACAAATTCAACACTGCCGCCGCGAGCACGAGCAGGCACCAGACGGTCACTGAGATTCGCGTGACGCTGACGACGATTTTTAACAGGCGTGGCGCTCGCCCCGCCGCGACAGGCACGGAGGGGGCGGGGGTGGCGGCAGCGGAGGATTCTGTATCAGGGTTTGGGTTCATGGTGATGATGTCAGGTTGTCGGCAGA
This sequence comes from Verrucomicrobiota bacterium, assembly GCA_041179405.1. Lineage (GTDB taxonomy): Bacteria > Verrucomicrobiota > Verrucomicrobiia > Opitutales > Opitutaceae > IMCC26134_A. The sequence continues at coordinate 2,617 of JBEGTN010000457.1, read as the reverse complement.
TTGAGTTACGAGTGAGCTCCGCTCGACGCGTCCATTGCATCGAGCCGCACCAGCAGCGCGGTCTTGCGGTCCTGCTGTTCCCAGTAGCGCCAGACGGCGGTGGAGGGCGTGAGCACCTGGGCGAGAAATTCGCGTCCCGTCTGGTTTTTAATCCCTCCGCGCGAGTTGGCGGCCCGGAACCTGGCCATGCAGCGCTTCATGCCCTCACGGTCGCGGCGCGCGCCGTGCTCCTGCAGCTCGATCATCACGGCGTCGAGCGCGTTGACCGTGCGATTGGGATTATAGTGAAAGAGGGAGAGCCCGCGTTCGAGCGCGGCCGCCACCCTGCTCTGGCCGCGCTGGGGCTGGGAGGCGAGGGTTTGGAAAAACTCGTTCGCAAACACATGCTCCACCGCCAGCAGACGGCGCACCCCGCGCTCACCCGACAGACCGGCGCGCAGGGCGGCGGCGAAGCGCTCGCGCGCCTCCGGCGAGGTCCGCGCCTTCGACATGATTTGATCCGCCATCGCTATCGCCAGATCGGCGACCGCCTGCGCCGCCACGATGCGCCGATGGGAGCGCGCCTGGGCCTCCAGTTTGTTCGCCACCTCGACCAGCGGCTGCAGGAGCGAAAGGCCTTCGTCGCCACGACCATCGAGAGCGAGCCGGGCCGCTTGCGCGCAACGCAGCTTGGCAAGATCGCGCATGGGCGCGAAGTCGGGGACAGGAGCGGAGGACCGGGTGCTCACGTCGCCGATCCGGGAGCAGGCGGCGAGCTCCGCCCACCACTCCGTCACCGGCTGCAGTTCGCTGGCGGCCGCCTGGATCGCCGCAGGATCTTGCGCCGCCAACTCCGCCCAGTCCGCGTTGCCTGGCCCGCCCTTGATGGCGGCCAGCGCGGGCGCGCCGCGATAGGGCACGGCCCCCGGAGCTTTGCGGGTGAAACGCAAGGCCAGCGCGTGACTCTCCGCGTCTCCCGGCACGATTTCGCCCAGCGCGGCGAAATCCATGGGCTGGCTTCGCAGTGCCTCATCCCGCGCGAGGTAGGCAAAAATCGGGGCCAAAATCAGGAGCCCGATCAAAGCGCCGCGCGCCCGCCATTGTTTCCGCCAAGCCGTGACCAACACCCAGCCCAATACGACGAGCAGGCTCAAATAACCCACGACGAAGGTGGTGCGAAGCAGGTTCGAATCGGGCACCGCGCCGACGTAGGGGTTCACCAGGGCGACGCCACCGAGCGCCAAAAGCGTGACCAGCCCCAGCAAGGTCGCGGCCAGGGGCAGCACCCGCAGCGTGCGCCAGAGCCATTGGCGCAGGAGGACGCCGGGAGCGGGAGCAGCGCCGGGAGCGGCGAAGGGCGCGGTGGTCAGGTCAGGATAGGAGGGAGCGGGGGGTGGCATGGGTTGAGATTAGCACCGCCGCCGCACGTCCGCATCGGGTCACGCGCCTGACCTGCTCCTAGGGGCCGTCCCGAGTCGCGAGGGCGGCGAGCACGGTGGAGCGCCGTCTGCTTATTCCAAGTCGCTTTCAAGGTGGGCATTTTGGACTGCGGCGGCTCGACGCCGCTCTGGACTGAGCACTTCGGTGCGCCGCCCATTCCGCCTGCGCTGAGGCGCAGGCGGCGAAAGCGGAGCCGAGGCTCCGCACTCCAAATCAAACCGCTGAGGATCATCCTGAAAGTGAATAAGCGTGAACCGGCCTTGGCGGCGCGGGGACGTCACGCTCCGCCCTGCTCGCGGACCCAGAGTGCGGCGCGGGCGGTGAGCTCGGAGCCGTTGTCGAGGGAGAGCTTGTTTTTGATGTTCTCCCGGTGGGCCTCGATGGTCTTCACGCTCACGCCGAGTTTTTCCGCGATTCCCCGTGTCGGCAGCGCCAGCCCCAGCAGGCGGAACACCTGCAACTCGCGGTCGGTCAGCGTCGTTTCCGGTCCCGCCGCCGGAGGCTTGCGCGCTCCGCCGTGCAAGGCGCCCAGCGCGGCCGCCGTCACGCGAGCTGAAACCGCCAGGCCGCCCACCGCCACCTCGCGGACGGCGCGAAAGAGCGTCTCCACCGGCTCGCGTTTCATCACGTAGCCGTGCGCCCCCGCCCGCAGGCAGCGCTCCGCGTAGGTCTCCTCTGGGTGTAGGGAGAAAACCACGATACGCAGCGCCGGGTGCAGGTGGACGAGGTCTTTGATCAGCGCCAGCCCGTCGTCCTCGCCCAGCATCAGATCCATCACCAGCACGCCCGGCGTGGTCCGCTCCACTCCGCCCCGCACTTCGCGTGCCGTCCCAGCCGTCCAGATAACGGAGAACCCGCCTTCGCGACCAAGCAGTCCCGCCAGCCCCTCGCGAACCACCGGATGATCCTCCGCCACGGCCACGGTGAGCGAGTCGGGAGGCGAATCATGCGACAGGGTGGACATCGTGCCATCTAGGCAGGACGAGACCGTGCCCGTCCTCAAGCCTGGATCGTGCATCGGCCACTCGGGGCCGCCCCTAGGCGCAGTTCGGGGCGGCGACCCGATGCGGCTTCAGGGCTTTGTGCGCTAAAGTGCGGCTCGTTCCTCCCTCCCAGTCGCCCTTCCAAACACCCGCTCATCTACTCTCATGAAACCAGCCACCCGCCTCCTCGCCCTGTTCGCCGCCTTGTCTGCCAC
>JBEGTN010000456.1:0-4596 GCA_041179405.1 Verrucomicrobiota bacterium | reverse complement strand
TGTCGATGAACTGCTGGGGCTTCACCGCCGCCTTCCTGCCGCAGCTCGATGCGCGCTGGCGTGCCTTCCTTGCGGTCAATGCAGCGAGCGAAAAGACGGAGTTTTACCTGCCCTTCGCGGTCAACGAACTGCTCGCCGCCGGCGAGGCCGGGGTGCAGGTGCTGCCGACGGCAGACGCGTGGTTCGGCGTCACCTACCGGGAGGACAAGCCCCGCGTGCAGGCCGCCATCGCCGCGCTCATCGCCCAAGGACGCTATCCCTCGCCGCTCTGAGGCTGAGGCATGGCGGAGTGCGGCGCCAGGCCGGTTGTTTTTGACTCGCACTCCGCGTTTGCGGAAGGCGCGGCTTTGGGTTTGGGTGCGGCCCATCTCCATGCCGCTTGCCTACGAAGATTTAAAAGCCGCTTTCGCCGCCACGCCCCTTTTCGAAGCCAAGACTTGGCGGCTTTCGCCCGAGGCCTGGCCTCTGACCCCGGCGCAGGTGCAGGAACTCGAGGCCATCGGCGCGGCTTGTCTGGATTATCACCGTGCGCTGGAGACGCTCTATCTGCGTAGCGCGGCGGGCAAAAACCTCCTGCGCAACAAACCCCTGCTCGCGCCCTGGGTGGCGGAGTATCTTGATCGCGGAAAACCTGCGGCACTGGTAGCCCACGCCCGCGAGCCGCGCCAGCGCGGCACCTTGCCCGTCGTGCTCCGTCCCGACCTGCTGTTGACCGACGAGGGCTGGGCGTTGACCGAGCTGGACTCGGTGCCCGGCGGCATTGGCCTGACCGCGTTTCTCAACCGCCTCTATGCCGCCTCCGGCGACGTGCTCGGGGCGGGCGACGCGATGATCCGCAATTTTTACCAGGCGGTGGCCGCGCTGCGCGCCGACATCCGCAACCCGCTCATCGCCCTGGTGGTGAGCGAGGAGGCGGCGACCTACCGGCCCGAGATGCAGTGGCTGGCCGAGCAGTTGCAACGGCAGGGCAAGCGCGTCTTCTGCCTCGATCCCGACGAGATTTTCCCGCTCGGCAGCGCGCTGTGCTTCGACGTCGAGGGCAACCCCGAGAAGATCGACATCATCTACCGCTTCTTCGAACTCTTCGACTTGGCGCAGATCCCCACCGCGCATTTTTATTTCGAGTCATGGGCGGCGGGCGAGGTGGTGATCACCCCGCCGATGCGACCTTTTCAGGAGGAGAAGCTGGGGCTGGCGTTGTTTCACCATCACTTGTTGCAGGATTTCTGGGCGGAGCAGCTCGGGGCCAAATCACGTGAACGGCTTCGCGCGCTCATCCCGTCCTCGTGGGCGGTGGACGCCGCGCCCTTGCCGCCCGGCGCGGTGCTGGTCGGGCCGACGGTCGGCGGGCGGGCGCTCAACGACTGGCGCGGGCTCGCGGCGGCGTCGCAGAAAGAGCGTGAGTTGATCCTGAAAATATCCGGCTTCCACGAGACGGCCTGGGGGGCGCGCAGCGTGGCCTACGGCGCGGATTGCTCGCGGGAGGAATGGCAGGGCGCGGTGGACCTCGCGCTCGCCGACGCGCCGACGAATCTGCACATTTTGCAAACCTACCGGAAGCCGCGCCGCGCGCAGCACCCGCTCTATCCGGTGGCGGGCGGCGAGGCGGTGCCGGAGTCGGGGCGGTTGCGGCTCTGCCCGTATTATTTGGTGCAGGGTGATCAGGCGGTGCTCAGCGGGGCGCTCGCGACCTTTTGCCCGCCGGATAAAAAGATCATCCACGGCATGCAGGATGCCGCCTTGCTGCCCTGCGTGGTGTCGGCGGCGAGTTGAAAAAAAGGTGTTTACTCGACGGCGGGGCTCCTTCCATAACATCCATCTTTCTGGTATTTTTGGGGCAGTAGCTCAGTTGATAGAGCGCGTCGTTCGCAATGACGAGGTCGTCGGTTTGATCCCGATCTGCTCCACCAGAATCGTTTACGCAGGTCCGAGTTTGGCCAAACGCGGATTCCTGGGCGTATAAGCTGAGTGATTAGGCTGAAGTTGGCTGAAAACAAAGTGTCGTCCGGGTTGGTCTTGAAATTGCTATTGCGGGCCGGACTGGGTGTTTAATCCTATTCATAGTTTGCGCGCCGTCCGGGCCCCCGCCGCGAATCAGTCCTTCAACCTAATAAATCAGATGAAAAAGACCGCCGCTAAAACCACTGCCACCACGAAAGCCGCGCCTGCCGCCAAGGCCGCGCCGGCTAAGAAAGCCGCCGCTCCAGCCGTCAAGCCGGTGAAGGCGAAAGCGAAAGCTCCTACGCCCGTTAAGAAAGTCGCGCCCGCAATCAAGAAGCCTCGCGCCGTAAAAGCTCCCGTCGCCAAGGTCGCTCCGGTAGCGTCCTTGGGCACCACCACCATTGTCGCGGCCATTGATGTCGGCTTCGGCAACAAGTTGTCGCTGCGCGGCGCAGGACCGGGCCTGAGCTGGGAAAGCGGCGTCGATATGGATAATACCACCAGTGACCTGTGGTCCATCGTTCTGCCCGAAACCAGCCAGCCGGTGGTGTTCAAGTTCCTTTTGAACGATGTCACTTGGAGCACGGGTGACGACTACACCGTGTTGCCCGGATCGAGCGTAGTGCTCTCGCCGAGCTTCTGAGTTTCTCGCGCTGGCGCGCCTCCGTCTCGGTGGCGCGTCTAGCTTCGCGTCAGACGATCACTCCGCCTTCGAAGGGATGAGGGTCGGGGTTCATCTGGATCAAGATCTTCTCGATCTGCTCCGCCGCGTCGTCGGCTGCGAGCGTTTCTTCGTCGAGTAGTTTGGTCTCGAGCCAGACGGTGGTAAACGGGTGCGGCAGGTGAAAGCGATCCCAGCTCGGCAGGCGCCAGCTGTGATCGTAAACCATGCCCACCAGCGCCACCCGCACCTTGGCGCGGCGCGCCACGATCAGTGCGCCCGGCTTGAACTGGTAGATAGGACCGCGCGGACCGTCCGGCGTGATGCCGGCATCGTGACCGGCGCGCAACATCTGCACCAAGGCGCTGACCGCCTCGCGTCCGCCCCGGTGGCTGGAGCCGCGCACCACGCGCAAGCCCACGGCCTCGAAAAAGGCGGTCAACCACGCGCCGTCCTTGCTCGCCGAGACCAACGCGTGCAGGGGGCGGCTGGGGCGGAAGCGACGGGAAATCTCGGCGGCGATGAAGAGCCGGTTGTGCCAGAGCACGAACAAGGTTGGTTTATCCGCCTCGGCGAATAATTCGCGGTCCATGCGCAGAGCCACGATGCGCAACGAACTCGCCCAGACCCGCATGATGAACCCGGCGAAGACGGCCAGCGCGCGTTGGCCGCCCGTGATCACCTTGACGGGTTTGGCGCGGGGGGCTGGGGCGGCGGAAGTGGCGGGCGACGACATGGTGGGAGCGGGCGGCGCAGAGCCTTGCGGCGGAGGCGGCCCGGGCGGAAGCTCAAAGCGACGCGCGCACGCCGGTAAGCGCGGCCGCGACGAGGGCGGCGCGGCGGTTGGCCTGCACGTCGTGGACGCGGTGCAGTTGCACGCCCTGGCGGACGGCGAGGGCGGTGAGCGCGAGCGTGCCTTCCAATCGATCCTCGGGCGCGAGGCCGGGGCAGACATGGGCGATGACGGATTTGCGCGAGATGCCGAGCAGGAGTGGCTGGCCGAGGGCGTGGAGCGCGTCGAGGCGGGCGAGCAACGCGAGGTTCTGCGGCTGGGTTTTGCCGAAGCCTATGCCGGGATCGAGCGCGATGCGGTCGGCGGGCAAGCCGGCGAGCGCGGCGAGGTCGAGGCTGCGGCGCAGCCAGGCGAGCACGGCGGGGAGCGGATCGGTCGATGCGGAGGCGTCGCGCAGCGCGGGGTCGTTGTGCATGAGCACCACGGCGGCGCCCGCCACGGCGGCGAGGCGGGCGAGGGCGGGGCCGCCGGGACCTTGCAGGCCGTGGATGTCGTTTAAGAGGTGTGCGCCAGCGGAGAGCGCGGCGGCGGCGACCGCTGGTTTATAGGTGTCGATCGAGAGCGGCAGGGCGGGGAACTCGGCGGCGAGGGCGCGGATGACAGGGGCGGTGCGGGCGATCTCCTCGGCTTCGGAAATCTCGGTGTAGCCGGGGCGGGTGGACTGGCCGCCGATGTCGAGCAGGTCGGCGCCCTCGGCGACGAGTTGGCGGGCACGGACGAGGGCGGCGGCGAGGGCGAGGTGGCGGCCGCCGTCGAAGAAGGAGTCGTCGGTGACGTTGAGGATGCCCATGAAGCGCGGCGGTCCGTCGAGCGCGAGGGAGAGGTCGCGGCAGCGCAGGGAGGCGCGGGAGGGTTGGGTGGCGGAGGACAAGCGGAGCCGGGGGCGGGCGGGGTTTTACGGCGCGGCGGGGAGATAGTCAGTCGTCATGACGTCGGAGACCTTGAGCGCGCCGGGCGGGATGAGTTTGAGATCCTCGACGATCTTGAGCTGGGTGGCGTAGCGGGCGGGGTCGATGCGGCCGATGCGGGAGGAGTCGGTGGCGTCGCGGCCGATCACGAGTTTTTCGTCGATGATCATCTTGCGGGAGAAGGCGAGGAAGGCGTCGTCGTTCTTCGGGTTCACCTGCTTCATCGCGGTGTGAGCGGGGGTGGGGTCGCCCTCGAGGTAGTCGCGCCAGCCGCGGATGTAGGCGGCGAGGAA
>JBEGTN010000455.1:0-10472 GCA_041179405.1 Verrucomicrobiota bacterium | reverse complement strand
GCGCATAGGCGTCAACTTAAGGTTGTCGGAGCGCCTTGAGTTTGCGGGCGGGGGCCGGGGATATGCGTCGTAGCACGAGGGTGTTTTTGTCTTCCAGGAGCCATTCCCAGCTTTCGCCTTTGGTCACGTTGATCGCCTCGGCCACCGCCACCGGGAAGTTCACGTAGAAGCTGCTGGTCACGCTTCGTTCCACTTTTTGGATTCGCACTGGATAGCCCATCTTACCACTTCAGCGCTTTTCTTTTCTCGGCGCAATAATAATAGTATTTATACTATTATAGTGATTCCTTCCGCCCATCTCTCCCGTTTCCTCAATCGCCTTCGCGCCCACGCGCCTTGCCTCACCGAACTGGCCCGCCAAACCGGGTTTTGTCGGCGCAAGGCCCGCAAACTCTCCCCTCGACTCTTCCTCTTGTCGTGCGTGTTCCAGGCCTTGCAGCCTTCCACCAGCCTGCGTTTGCAGGCCCTGCTGGTCGGACTGTTCGGCGGCTTTAGCCTTTCCAAACAAGCGTTTCACAAACGCCTCAACGAGCGCTCAAGCGCCTTCCTGCAGGCCTGCATCGCGACCGTCCTGGCCAAACCAGCGCGCAAGGAACTGGGCGCGTTGCGTAATGCCTCTTTCGGCCGGGTGCTGTTGCATGACAGCACGTGCGTCACACTGGCGGCGTGCGAGGCAGGGCGTTTTCCCGGTCCGGCTAACCAGAGGTCACGGGCGCAGGCCGGTCTACGACTGCAACTCATTTATGATCTGCTGGAGGAGCGCATGGTCGATAGTCGGCTCACGCCGTTCACCCGCAACGATCAGGCCGCCGCATCCGATATCGTGCCGCTACTTCGTGCCGAGGATTTAGTGGTGCGCGACCTGGGATACTTCGCTCAAAAGGCACTTGCCGAGATCGCGCTCATGCAGGCGTTTTTCCTCACCCGATGGCGCTACGGCTCGCACCTGCGCGAAGTGGATGGCGGAGCGCCAATCGATCTGCCGGCACGTTTGCCGAAGGATCGGCCCTTCGAGATGGAAGTGCTTTTGAGCGACGGCCACGCCGTGCGGCTGCTCGCGTTTCCTTTGCCGGGGGCCGTCGCCAACGAACGTCGGCGCAAGGCACGGGCGGATCGCGACAAGCGCCTGCACCATGATGAACAGTATTATAAATTACTGGGGTGGACGCTACTGCTGACCAATGCGCCAAGGGCACGGCTGCCCTTGCGTGCGGCGGCCGGAGTCTATCGCCTGCGTTGGCGCATCGAGATCATCTTCAAGGCTTGGAAAAGTCATCTGGGCCTGCTGCACGCCTCGAAGGCGAGTGGCGCGCAAATGCTGGCACTTGTGCTGGGCCTGCTGCTGTTCTGCGTGCTCCTGCACGAAAGCATGCCCGCCGAGGCGGATGCGTCGCCGAGCTTTAGCCTGCTGAAGGTCGCGCAGTTCATGGCGCTTTATCTCTTACCCGCCGCCCTCGCATTCCTCTCGGCCGACGAACTCGCCGCCCGCCTTCACGCCCAATTGCTCTACCATGGCTGCTATGAAAAACGGGCTAGGAAAACCCACTTTCAGCTTAAGCTTTTTGGCTTAGGTTGACGCCTATGCGCCAGAGCGGGATGCCGCCCTTTCGCAACACCGGCCCAGCTTGATTTCCCTCTCACCCGCAGGGCGCTAGCAGAGCGTCGGTTTAATTTGAAGACAGCGCCTAATGCATACCCGACTGGGCCGCACCTCCACTGCACCGGATAAAAAAACGGTTCGACAAGTCCGCCCCGCCCGCCTGAGTTGCGTTAATCATGTCTTCGTCCCAGACCTCCCTGCCCAAGGCTTCCGGTTTTAATCCCGCGCAGATCGCCGTCGATTTCGTGCTCTGCGGTCTCTTTTTTGCGCTCATATTTTACTTTGTCCGCAGCCACGTCATGTCGGAAAATACGACCATGGTGCTGATCTTCAGCGTCTATACCACGCTTTGCGTGACCGGTGTGTTTTGGCTGGCGATCCAGATGTTGCGCGTGGTGATTTCCGGCGAGCGCATCCTTAAAGCCGAGCGCGCAGCTCGCTAAGCCTCCCTCCGCACCGTTTCAAACCACCCGCGACGTCCTCGCCGCGTTTACTGCCGTGAGCGAGTCCGCCCCTACCAGCGCCCCCGGCGCTCCCGAACCGCTGCCTCGCACCACGACGGCGGCCGAGGACTATCTGGAGCGCATCGCCTCCCTCATCAAGACCAAGGGCTACGCCCGTGTGGTCGACATCGCCGCAGAACTAAAAATCTCGCAGGCCAGCGTCACCACCATGGTCCAGCGGCTCGATGCCGACGGTCTGGTGAAATACGAAAAATACCGTGGCATGGTGCTCACTCGCGCCGGTGAATTTGTCGCCGCGCGGATCGCGCACCGTCACGAGTTGCTGACCCAGTTACTGCGCTTTTTCGAACTGCCGGAAGACGTTATTTTCCGCGATGTCGAGGGGATGGAGCACCACATCAGCAGCGAGACGCTTGAGGCGCTGGAACGCCTCACGAAGCACCTCGAGGCCCACCCCGAGATCGTGGCCGAACTACGCAAATAGACGGCCGCTCAGCGCGCCGGCAGCGCCGCAAGCACCTCCACCGAGAGCTGCGCGATCGCGTCGCTCAATTGACGGGCCAGCGCACTGTAATCGCCCTCTTTCCATGCCGTTTCAGGGGCATTGAACAAACGTCGCATCCGCACCGATCCGTCGGCCCTGGCGTCCGTCACTTCGACTATGCACACGAAGCTGGCCGCCGCCGTGCCGTCGGGCTTGACCACACCTTCACAACGCAGGACCGAAAGCGTGACATCGACGTCCCGCGTCACCTCCAGCGGAAACGGGTAGGGGTAAACGCGCCCCACCTGGCCCGAGGCCAGCAATTGCGCGCCGAGCATACGTCCCACGCCGGTGCTGAGCGGCTCCGCCCAGCGCGCGAAATCCCGGTAGTCGATCTCGTTATCCCCGCGCCGCACGATCATCGACTTGCCGTCGAGATAAGGCGCGGTGCGCACCGTCTGCAAACCCACCCGGAGCGTGCCGGCCGGCATCGTGGCGGCCACCGCCGGGATTGAGGGCCCGGTCAGCACGTAAAAGCGCGTGGGGTCCGCCTGCGGCTTGGGGAAGACGCTGCACCCCGCAAGGCATGCCATCGCGGCCATTGCCAGCACGCTCGACGCCAAACCTGCGAGTTTACGGTGTGCGACGGTTCGTTTCGTTTTTGTGGTCATGGTCGTGGTCGTATCGTAGCTGATCGTGGTGCGGTAAATCATTCCTTGGTGCGCCCGCTGAGCAGGGCGTTGGGGTTGCGCTCCAAAAAGTCCGCCAGCCGGGCCACCGCCGCCGCCGCCTCGCCCATGCGAGCGAGCGCCTTGGTGGCGTCATCCCCGAGTCCCTGTTGCGAACTGACGAAGCGCTTAAAAACCGTCGCGGTGTCCTTGAACTCGCCCAAGGCGCTCTGCGCGTCCTTGAGGACGACATTCAGCTGCTCGGCCCCGGGTCCGATATTCTTTTCGAGATCCGCCAGAACTTTTTCCAAGTGCGCGGAAGCCGAGGCCGCGTTGACGAGGATCTGGCGCAGTTCGGGCGCCTCCGCCAATGTGCGCACCGATTTCGCCGCACTCGTCCATTCGCGAGATAGCGCGGCGAGGTCCGCCGCGTTAACCTGGCGACGGGTATCATCGAGCAGCCCCTCGACCTTGCCCGCGAGGCGCTCCAGATCGATCCCCTTCATGTGCTTCAAAATCTCGGTGAGATTGGCCTGGAATTCCGAAATCGCCGAGGGCACCGCCGGCATCTCCACGTAGGCGGATTCGACCCCCTCGCGATGCCGCAGCGGGTAATCCTTCACGTTGTAAAAGTTCAACTCCACGTAGAGCAGACCGGTGGCCAGACCAATGACCCCGAGCTGCGCGCGCAGCCCTTCATTGATCATGCGCTCCAGCTCCTTGCGGTCCGAGACGTCCACCGGCTTGCCCGTGCCGTCGGCGACGACGTTGCGGCTCAGTTCGCACACCACCGCGACCACCGAACGACGCCCCTCCGCCAGAGCGCGCACGTTCAGATCCACCACCCGGCCGATGCGCACGCCGCGCAACTTCACCGGCGAGCCCAGGTCGAGACCGTGGATCGACTCGTCGAAATACACGATGAAACGCTCCGGCTTGGAGAAAAAATTAACCCCGCCAAAGGAAAACAGCGCGATCAGGCCGACGATGAAAGCACCGAGCACGAACAAACCGACAACAGCGGGACTGATTTTGGTTTTCACAGGAAAATAGAGTTAAGTGGCGAGGCTCTCATGGGAAAGGATTTTACCGGACGACCGGGGATGGCGCGGCGGCAAGCTGCGCGTCTTCACCGCGCCCCAAAAACTCCCGCACCCGAGGGTCTTTGCTGGACTTCACCAGCACGCGCGGGTCGCCGTCCGCGATCACGCCTTTGGCGACTTTATCCAGCATGATAACGCGATCCGCGATGGCGAAAATCGAGGCCAGCTCGTGCGAGACCACCACACAGGTCATGCCGAGCAAATCGCGCAGGTTGACGATGAGTTCGTCGAGCTTCCGCGAGGTGAGTGGATCGAGTCCCGCCGAAGGCTCGTCGAAAAAAACAATCGCCGGATCCAAGGCCAGCGCCCGCGCCAGACCGGCGCGTTTTTTCATGCCGCCGCTGATCTCGTCGGGGAAATAGCTCTCGTAGCCGGACAGGCCGACCTGCGCCAGTTTCATGGCCGCCAGCTCCTGCCGCTCAGAAGCGCTCAGCGGGGTATATTCTTCGAGCGGGAGCATCACATTCTCCAGCAAGGTCAATGAACTCCACAGTGCGCCGCCCTGGTAGAGCACGCCGATGCGCTTGAGCATTTCCCGCTGCCGGTCGGCATCGGACACATTGAAGGTTTCGCCGAAAAAATTCACCGTTCCAGCCGTGGGAGCGCGCAGTCCGACCAGATGGCGCAACAGCGTGCTTTTGCCGCAGCCCGAACCGCCGATGATAAAAAAAATCTCTCCGCGCCGGACCCGAAAGTGGAGGTCTTTAAGCAGCACCTTGTTCTCGTAGCCGCACTGGAGGCCGGCCACGTCGAGCGCGGGCAGATCGGTGGCGGAGTTGGGCGGGGTGTCGTTCACAGGCCGAAGACGTTAAAAATCACCGCGAACACCGCGTCGAACACGATGATCAACAAGAGCCCCATGACCACCGCCGAGGTCGCCGCCCGCCCCACACCCTCCGCGCTGCGATCCGCGCGCAGCCCGCGATGGCAACCCGCCAGCCCCACCAACAGCCCGAAGGCGGAGGCCTTGATCAAACCTGTGCAAACATCCGAAAGGTCGATGGCCGACTGCGTCTGCACCCAGTAGGCGGCTGGCGGGATGTCGAGCAAGCCGAGCGCCACCAACATGCCGCCAAAGATGCCGAGCGCATTGGCGTAAAGTGCCAGCAAGGGCATCATCACCGCCAGCGCCACCAATCGCGGCAGCACCAGAAAATCCACCGGCCGGATGCCCAGCGTCGTCAACGCGTCGATCTCCTCGCCCGCCTTCATGTTGCCCAGCGTGGCCGCAAAGGCCGCGCCGGTGCGACCGGCCAGAATGATCGCGGTCATCATCGAGCCCATCTCGCGCACCATCACCAAACCGACCGCGTCGGCCACGTAGATGTCCGCCCCGAATTGCCGCATCAAAATCGCCGATTGGTAAGCCATGATCAACCCCACCAGCAGGCTGATGAGGCTCACGATCGGCAGCGCCATCGCCCCGCATTGCTGCATTTGGTCGAGGCAGTCCCGCCAGCGAAATTTCCTCGGCACTTTTGCCAGCGCCGAGGCGCTCAACACACATTCGCCTACGAACGTCGCGATCTCGCGCGTCTTGGCCCACACGTCTTGCGCCGCGAAACCCACCGTGCTCAGAAAATCAGTCGCCCGGCTAAAGCCCACCTTGGTCTCGTTGACCACCAGGAGCTGGCCCAGCAGCTTTTGCAGCGCGACCGGCAGTTCCGTCAGGTCGCAATACGCGCCTTGCACCCGGCACCACTGCCTCACTTCGAAAACGAAGAGTAACAAGGCGCTGTCCCAGCCCTCCAGCTTGCCCCACTTCAACTTCACCCTTCGCGACTCAAGCCCGCCCCGCAGTTGTGCCCACACCGGCCTCGGCTCGGTGATGCGCCAGGTGCCGCGCAACTCCACCACCAGCCAGTCGTCCTGGACTACCGCGAGCACGCGCGGGTCGGTGGAGGTGGGCGTGGGCGCTGCTGTCATCGCCGTCACCTTGCAATGTCTCGCCTAAGGAAACCAACCCAAATTTGCAGTCCGGCCAACTTCTGCCCTGAATTAGCTCACGAATCCCTTCACCCCGCCAATCCCGGCATCTTACAGGGACACCTTGCGGCAGGGCTTGCGGCGCTCGCCCCGCCCCTTTCGACTGCTCCCATGCGTATCCGCACCGTGCTCTTCGACCTCGACGGCACCCTCCTCGACCACTTTTCCGCCATTCATCGCTCGCACAACCACGTGCGGCGTCACTACGGCCTGCCCGAGGCCACCCGCGACGAGATCATGCGCGCCGTCGGCGGCGGTTTACCCGAGGCCTTGAACAAAACCCTCGGCGACTCCCACCGCCATCTTCTTGAGGAGGCCTTGCCGATCTACCGCGCCTATTGGGACGCCACCATGCTCGACGACGTGCTCCTGCTGCCCGGCGTGCGCGAACTGCTCGCCGCCCTCCACGCCGTCGGCGTGCGCTCCGCCGTTTTCACCAACAAACACGGCCCCTCCGCCCGCCGCATCTGCACCCATCTCGGCCTCGACGCCCATCTGTCCGGCGTCTTCGGTGCCACCGACACCCCTTGGCTCAAGCCCGACCCCGCCTTCACCGCCCACGCTCTTTCCACGCTCAACGCCACCGCCGCCGACACCGCCCTCGTCGGCGATTCCCCGTGGGATATTCTCGCCGCCCTGCGCGGTGATCTCGCCGCTTGCTACGCCGTGACCACCGGCACCCACACCGCCGAGGAACTCGTCGCCATCGGCGCTCCCCGCGCCCATGTTTTCCCCGACTGCCGCACGCTCTCCCCCGCCCTGCTCGCCGCCTGCTCGCCCTGATCCACGCCGCCGCCTCCTCCGTGGCTAAATCCTCGCCAACCTCCGCATCCGCCGCCTCCCCCGACGCCCTCGCCGGCGTGCTGGAGCGCATCATTTTCGCCAACGAAGAGAACCACTACACCATCGCCGAGTTCATGCCCGACGGCGGCGACGAACGCGTCACCATCGTCGGCACTCTCCCCGGCGTCCAATGCGGCGAAACCCTCCGCCTGCGCGGCTCCTGGGCCAGCCACGCCCAGCACGGCGCCCAGTTCAAGATCGAGGCCTTCACCTCCGAGCTCCCGTCCAGCGTGTATGGGATTCGCAAATACCTCGGCTCCGGCCTCGTCTCCGGCGTAGGCAAGGTTTACGCCAACAAGATCGCCGACGCCTTCGGCGCCGACACTTTCCGCGTCCTCAGCGAGGAGTCCGGCCGCCTGCGCGACGTTCCCGGCATCGGCAAGGTCCGCGCCTCCGCCATCAAGAAGGCCTGGGACGAGCAGCGCGCCTTCCGCGAGCTCTACATCTTCCTCCAGACCTACGGCGTCACCACCGGCCAGTGTGTGAAGCTGATTAACAAATACGGCGGCGAGGCCCGCCAAATCCTCATTAACGAGCCCTACCGCGTCGCCCGCGAGATCGACGGCATCGGCTTCAAAACCGCCGACCGCATCGCCATCAACCTCGGCTTCGCCAACGACGCCCCGCCCCGCCTCGACGCCGGCATCCTCTACGCCCTCGACGTCCTTCAGGAGGAGGGCCACACCGCCCTGCGTGAGATGGAGATTCGCGACTACGCCGCCGGCCTCCTCGAAACCTCCGCCGAGCGCATCACCGCCCGCCTCGAGGCCCTTGTCATCTCCCGCGATCTCGCCCGCCACGCCCCCGCCGGCGTCGTCGATCCCCTGCCCGGCTCGTCCCTCATTCAACTCCCCGTCCTCGACCGCGCCGAGGCCAAGATCGCCGGCGCCGTCCGCCGCCTTACCCTCGTCCCCAGCGGACTCCCCCCCATTAAAATCGACGCCGCCGTCGTCTGGGCCGAGGCCAAGGCCGGCTTCACCTTCGCCGAGGCTCAGCGCGAGGGCATCCGCTCCGCCCTCGGCGCAAAAATCTCCGTGCTCACCGGCGGCCCCGGCACCGGCAAGACTTCCTCGCTTCGCGCCCTCGTCGATATTCTTAAAGCCAAAAAGGTCCGCCTCTCCCTCGCCGCCCCCACTGGCCGCGCCGCCCAGCGCCTCGCGGAGTCCACCGGCGGCTTCGCCCAAACCCACCACCGCCTGCTCAAATTCAACCCCCAGCGCGGCGGCTTCGACGCCAACGAGGACCATCCCCTCGCCACCGATTTTCTCATCGTGGACGAGGCCTCGATGCTCGACACCCGCCTCGCCGCCGCTGTCTTCGCCGCCGTGCCCGCCCGCGCCCACCTCCTCCTCGTGGGCGACACCGACCAGCTCCCCAGCGTCGGTGCCGGCAACGTGTTAAAAGACCTCATCGCCACCGACACCGTCCCCGTCACCCGCCTCAGCGTCGTCCATCGCCAGCAGGGCCAGAGCGAGATCGTCACCACCGCCCACGCCATCAATGCCGGCGAGACCAGCCTGCCCATCGCCGTGGACTCCCTCGAAAAACTCCAGCCTTGGGCCGACCTCACCTTCATCGTCGCCACCGACGCCGAGGACTGCATCCGCAAGACCCTCGCCCTCTGCACCGACTTCATCCCGACCCACTACCGCTGGCTGAAACCCGGCGACATCCAGGTCCTCGCCCCCATGCACAAGGGCACCGCCGGCGTCGGCAACCTTAACACCCAACTCCAGACCGCCCTCAACCCCCACGGTCGCGGCCTGCGCGGCCCGAGCGGTGAATTCCGCACCGGCGACAAACTCATCCAGCTTCGTAACAACTACGACAAGGGCCTCTTCAACGGCGACATTGGCCTCGTCACCGCCACCGACCCCGACGCCGGCACGCTCGAGGCCGACTTCGACGGCACCCGCCACACGTTTACGCGTGGCGAGCTGGGCGACGCCGCCCTCGCCTACGCCATCAGCATCCACAAGAGCCAGGGCAGCGAGTATCCCGTAGTGATTATTCCCCTACTCAAGGCACACTTCATGATGCTCCAGCGCAACCTGCTCTACACTGCCATCACGCGCGGCAAGAAAAAGGTCTTCATCGTCGGCGAACCCGCCGCCTACGGCATGGCCGTGCGCAACAACGACGCCCGCACCCGCAGCACCCACCTCAAGGAAAAGATCACCGCCCTCGCCCACGGCGCACCCTCCGCCTGAGCCACGCGCCCGATCCCCCCGTCCTCTTTTTCACTCCCGATGCCCTGGTCCGACCGAACCACCCACCGCCCAAAACGCCGAGTCTGGGCCGCGCCAGATCCCGCTCCCGTCGCCCCGCGTTCCCGCTCACGCGCGCTCCTGCTCATCGACCAACGCCCGCTCCAACGCGCCGCCTGGGCCGAGTTTCACGCCGCCCGCAAGCGCCACGAAAAAGTCGACCGCGACCTCCAGCGCCACGAAGAGGCCGACACACCCTCCTTTCAATCCTGGCTCGCCCAGACCTTCCCCCAGCACGTCACCGCCCTGCGTGACCTCCAGCAAGATCTCGCCCAAAAAGCCGCCGCCGTGCAGGCGGTCGAGTTCCAGGCCGCCATGAGCGGACGCTCCCGCAAAAAACTCTGGGCCGAATACAAAGCCTACCAGGCCGACCCCGAGGCCTTCGAGCGCGCCGCCCGCGCCGAGGAGGAGGCCGAGGCCAAGGCCCGCGCCGAAGCCGAGGCGCGCAACCCGGGCCGCTCCGGCCGCCGCCACCCCGCCGACGAGATCGACGACGCCTTCGACGATTTTTTCAAAGGTCTCTTCGGCGACGACCCCGATGACTCCGACGACTTCGCGCAACACGACCGGCGCTCCGCCTCCGCCGGCGACGATTTTTTCCACGACGCCGCCCGCCCCGCGCAAAAACCCGAAAACGCCGACGCCAAAGACATCTACCGCCGCCTCGTCTCGCACCTCCACCCCGATCGTGGCGGCGAGTGGACGCCCGCCCGAGAACGCGTCTGGCACGAGGTGCAGGAAGCCTGGGCCGCGCGCGACGCCGACTGGCTAGCCCGCCTCGAAGTCAGCTGGGAAACCGCCAACGACACCGTCGGCCCCGACTCCTCGCTCGGCCGCCTGCGCCTGGCCATCGCCGAACTCGACGCCGCCCGCCGCGACACCGAGCGCAAGCTCCGCCACTACCGAAAAACCCAGGCATGGCGCTTTACCCTCTCCGAAAAGAAGCGCCCGCAACTCCACCGCCAGGTGCAAGCCGAGTTCCTCCACGACCTCGAATTTATGCGCCGCCAGCTCGATCACCTGAACCGCACCATCGCCGCCTGGGAAACACCCCTCG